>JAJUGF010000126.1 GCA_029268495.1 Gracilibacillus sp. | reverse complement strand
GTTATGAGGAAGTAGAAAAGGGATCCATTCATTTAGGAGAAACAGGAGTCATTTTTGATGAAGTAAATCAATCTGTTACCAAAATCGTGCATCAAATTCAACAAGTGTCAGAAGAATTAAATCGTGTGGTAAAAGAATCGGGGGAAATTTCGGGTACTATTCAAGAAATAGCTTCTGTATCTGAGGAATCCGCTGCAGGAGTGGAAGAAACAGCTGCCTCCTCCGAACAATCATTAAGCTCTATGGAAGAAGTTCTAACAAGTGCTGCAGACTTGCAAAAATTAGCGAAGGAGTTAGAAAAGGAAATGCAACGATTCAAAGTATAAGCAGACAGAAAAAAAGAGGCGAACATAACTATTATTTGTCATACAAAGCATGAACGCACCATATGTATTGGTTAGTAATAAGATGATAAGACATTACGCTAATGAGTAATGGTGTGTGCGTATATCCCGCTCCGGCTTGCCCAATGCGCTTTCTGTGGATCTTAAGGGAAAAATATCCCGTAGTAGTGGAAACAGACATTATCGCTTGTTTATACTCTACAATTGAAGTAATTATAAAAATATTGGCTTTATTCTATATCGCTTGTGATTTATTATCATTATAAACAAAATAAGCTGATTTCTGTAACTAACCAAAATACTAGCATTTCCAAACATTATAAAACTTGACTGAGCGTAGGCGCCCAATCCCACTCCTATGGGATCCTTTTTCCTGAAGATCCACTTTTCCAAGCGGTTTGTGCTTGGGGAAGTTAGCTGAAGGAAAAAGCCCATGGAAAGGGGATTGGGCAAGCCCTAGCGGGTGCCAAGCACATATCGAATATCACAATTAGTAAATAGAGCTATCTTCTAATACACAAAAAATCCAAACTGCTCGGTAAATAGTTTCCGAATCGTTTGGATTTTTGTAGTGAAAGAAAACTTTTGTTTCCATCACTTTTTGGGATGGGTATGTGAAATAAGGATAGATCAAGTGATAGTGACACTTATCAATATGCTAAGTTCTTCTATCTCAAACAGGGATATTTTGTTTGAGATAGAATGGAAAACTATAGTGTAATAAAAGGATAAAGATTAAATGACACCTTGTGCAACCATTGCATCTGCAACTTTTAAGAAACCAGCGATATTCGCACCAACAACTAAGTTGCCAGGATGACCGAATTCTTCAGCAGCTTCTACGCTATTTTTGTAGATGTTTTGCATAATTTCTTGAAGTTTTTCATCTACTTCTTCAAATTTCCAAGATAGACGACCACTGTTTTGTGCCATTTCAAGTGCAGAAACAGCAACCCCACCTGCATTCGCAGCTTTTGCTGGTCCGAATAGTACTTTGTTATCTAAGAATATATCAATTGCTTCAAGTGTTGAAGGCATATTTGCACCTTCACCAATAGCTTTTACACCATTAGCAACTAATGTTTTTGCAGCTTCTTCATTTAATTCGTTTTGTGTTGCACATGGTAGAGCGATATCGCACGGAATACTCCAGATACCTTCGAATCCTTCTGTATATACTGCTTCAGGATGTTCGTTCACATATTCCTTAATACGTTTTCTTTCTACTTCTTTTAAACGTTTTACTGTTTCAAGGTTAATACCATTTTTGTCATATACATAACCACCAGAATCACTACAAGCAACTACTTTTGCACCTAACTCTGTTGCTTTTTGGATTGCGTATGTGGATACATTACCAGAACCTGAAACAACTACTGTTTTTCCTTCAAAGCTATCCCCTTGGTCTTTTAGCATTTCTTGTACAAAATAAACTGTACCAAAACCAGTAGCTTCTGTACGTGCTAAGCTTCCGCCGAAGTTAAGAGGTTTACCTGTTAACACACCAGCTTCGTAAGCACCACGCATTTTTTTGTATTGACCAAATAAATAACCAATTTCACGTCCACCTACACCGATATCTCCAGCTGGAACGTCTGTATCTTGACCAATATGTTTAGATAATTCACTCATAAAGCTCTGACAGAATCGCATGATTTCATTATCTGATTTACCTTTAGGATCGAAGTCAGAACCACCCTTACCGCCACCAATTGGTTGGCCAGTTAAAGAGTTTTTGAAAATTTGTTCAAATCCTAGGAATTTAATGATACTTGCGTTTACAGATGGGTGAAAACGTAAGCCGCCTTTATATGGTCCAATCGCACTGTTGAACTGGACACGGAATCCACGGTTGACATGTACTTTCCCCTCATCATCTACCCATGGTACACGAAAAGAGATGACTCTTTCAGGTTCAACGATCCTTTCTAGAATCCCTTGTTCCATGTATACAGGATATTTCTCAAATACTGGTACTAAAGAAGCGAAAATTTCTTTTACTGCTTGATGAAATTCACTTTCATTAGGGTTACGTTTTTGGACAGTTTCGTATACATCATTTACATAGTTTTGTGCAACTTGGTTTGCGTTTGTCATAGTGTAACTACTCTCTCCTTATTTATATTTATTTAAGTGATACAAAGCGTGACACATTGTTCTACTTATTTTGCCAAAAAGATACATCACTATCCTATTTTGATTCATAAGAGAAATGCAAATTCGTAATGAAATACGATTGATTTTCTTTAAAAGTGTGGAATAAAGTCAAAATAGTGTGAAAAATCCGCGATAATACAAGTGTATTATATCAATTTGGTATAAACAATACGTATATGCGATTGAATTAATGCTGAAATGAGATAGGTGTGGTATAGCTTTTCTGTACAAACAAAAAAACGAATCTTTCTTAAGCAAAGGGAATTGTTGTGAGAACAAAATCCTGCTTGAAAAGGATTCGAATTTTAAAGATGAGTATATATAAGTATTCAGTTAATTGGTGTATGCTCAAGTTTCTTATCTGAAGGTACGAAGAATAAGATAATCATACCAATAATGAATAATACAATTAAACTAAGAATTCCTGTGTTTGACCTACCTGTAAGTTGGGCGGTAATCCCAATCAGAAGTGGGCCTGTAATGGATGCGAATTTACCAAAGATGTTATAAAATCCAAAGAACTCATTTGCATTATTTTTAGGAATAAGTTTAGCGAAGTACGATCTACTTAATGCTTGAATGCCGCCTTGTGATGTCGCTACGAGCATTGCTAATATCCAAAAGTCTATAGCTGTTTCTAGGAAATAAGCATAGATACAAATAATAATATACACAATACAGCCAATATTAATCATGACTTTTGCTGAGAATCGATCAGCTAACTTTCCGTAAAGAAGAGCAAATGGTGCAGCGACAATTTGCGTCATTAATAAAACAATAAGTAATACTGTAGCACTTATACCAACATCTGTGCCGTATGCTGTCGACATGGAAATGATTGTACCAACTCCATCAATATAAAAAAAGTATGCAAGGAGAAAAAGTGACAAGTATTTATACTGTTTAATATCTAAAATGGTCTTATATAAACGAAGGAAGCTTTTTTTAATAATTTTGTTCTCTCTCGGTATTGCGTAAACCTGATGTACATTTTTAACTAAGGGTAAAGCAAAGATACCCCACCACACACATGTAATAAGAAAGGCAATTCTACTCGCAGTTGTACTAGTGATAGGGAGAATTTCCTGTTGTGCGAATACAATGATGGCAATACTAATAATAAAAGGAATCGTACTCCCGATATAACCAAGCGCAAATCCTCTTGCAGATACTCGATTCATTCGTTTGTCCTTTGTAATATCTACAAGAAAAGCATCATAAAAAATGTTCGCACCAGTTGAACCAAGTGATGCAAATGTAAAGAGTAGTAACAAAAGGAACCAATTCCCGTCCGGGACAAATACTAAAGATACAGTAGAAAGAAGGCCGACACTTAGAAAACCAATGAAAAATCGCTTTTTTAGCCCATCATAATCCGCGATGGACCCAAGGACTGGACCGAGCATCGCTAAGATAAATGTAAAAATAGCAATTGTGTATCCTAAATATGCTGTAGATACATGTCCTTCTATACCAACACTTGAAGCTTGTGCTTTATAAAAAATTGGAAATACAGCTGTAGTAATAATTAATGTAAATGCAGAACTACCCCAATCATAAAACATCCAACTTTTTTCTTTATTTGAAAATGGCACCTTCATCACCCACTTTTCCATAATATATTTATTCTACTAGATTTATCTAATTAGGTCTGTACCTTTCTCAAAAATTAACCAAAACTTTACTTCTTGTTTTAATTTATTTGAAAACGGGTACATTAACAACAAATGATGAAGAGAGGAAGATCAAAGATGAGTAAATCGTTACAGGCGTTTTTTAAAACAGAAAGTGAAGCAGAATCGTTTAAATCACAATTACACAAAGTACAAGCAAATGACGTACGAGTAGATAGATTACCTGAAGCAGATAAGACATTATTTCTGACACCACTTACTTATTCGGGAAGTAGTTCAACAGGAACAGGTATGGGTGGGGGAATGGTCGCAGCATTTACCTCAGATACAGATGCAACGGTAGAAGATGGACCAAGAGAATATATTGTGGAATTTACGGTGACAGATGAAGACTTTGAAGAGTCATTAAAGTTGATTATGGAGAATGATGGTTATCTTGATAAAGAAACAATCACATGGTAAAAAAAGAAACTAGGCGCTCAAATACGGGCGCCTAGTTTTTTCTGTAGTAGGAAAGCAATAAGTCATATATTGTGTAACTTGCAATATTAGGATAGATAAGGGAAAATGATGTAAATAAATGCGATTGATATCATTTGAAAATGGGGAATTACATATGCAAAAAAAATATATTATGATCTACCATGAAATGATTGACCAATTGGAGTCAGGAGTATATAGACCAAATGAATTACTCCCATCAGAACATGAATTAACATCCATCTATCAGACGTCAAGAGAAACCATCAGAAAAGCATTAACATTGTTAGCTCAGAATGGCTACATTCAAAAAATACAAGGTCGAGGTTCTGTTGTGATTGATAGAAATAAATTGGACTTTCATGTGTCTGGCTTAGTTAGCTTCAAAGAAGTCATCGACAAATTAGGAGAAAAGGCTGAAACACATGTTCAATCATGTGAATTAATGGAAGCCTCTGATACGCTACAAGAGCAAATGAAAGTAAAGCAGTCAGAAAAAATATGGGAAATTAAACGAGTCAGGACATTTTCAAATGAACGTGTCACATTAGATAAAGATTATTTTGTGCAAAGTTTTGTACCACATATGACAAAAGAAATAGCAAGAAACTCCATTTACGAGTATTTAGAGAATGAGCTTCAGTTAGCAATTAGTTTTGCAAAAAAGGAGATTACTGTAGAGCATCTAACAGAGGAAGATAGAGCATATCTAGATGTAGATGGTTTTAATAACATTGTTGTGATTAGAAATTATGTCTATTTAAATGATGCGCAATTATTCCAATACACAGAATCTCGACAACGACCAGATAAATTCAGGTTCGTTGATTTTGCTAGAAGGTCGCAAAATTAAAAGAGGTTACCAAAAGAAAAATGGTAAAAATGCAATTGTTGCAATCGCTCCTAATGCGATTCCAATCCCAAGGCCGGCGCCATAGCCATAAGGATAGCGGCCATATCTGTAATAACCAAACCCATATCCGCCAAACCTATTATTTGCAATTGGGGCAAGGAATACTTTTTGACGATTTACATTACGGATAATGCCTTGATGTACCTGTCCGTTTTGGGTGATAATCTTCACAGGACGCCCAATATTTTGACAACAAAATGAGTAATGATGGGACATATCAACACTCCTTTCTAGAATCATATACTAGTAAGATATGCTTTAACTGAAAGAAAGGGGTGGACGAGTGTTCATAGTCCATTTAATTATCTTCACGAATTCCATTCTGATATAAGGTCATTGGGATTTACATATAATAATTCTTTTTCTGTAAGTTTTTGCTTTTGCATATAGTGATGAACAAGAAAAAAGCCAATATGATAACCAAGATTTTTTCTAATTCTTCCATTCCCATACATTAGTATGTCATGTGTAGGATGGTCTCTTTTTATATTAAGGTGGGGTTGTACCCATTTCTGATAAAGATGACGTGCCTCTCTTTCTTCGAGTAAATCGATTGTCTGATTGCTGTACTCTACACCAACTAATTTCCGAACTAAATATTCAGCAATTCCTTCTAAAATAAGTGCATCTAGTAAAATGTAATCAAGTTCAGGTTTTGCAAAGTGTTGTAATCGAACAGAATGACTATATTCATGGGCTAGTAATGCTAATAGCTGTTTCTTTGAAATAGTGTCACTCAAAAATAAAATGATTTTAGTTGGGTAACTTATTCCAGCACAACCACCGAATGTCTCCGTTAATTCTCGACTACCTGTATCTGAAGGGAAGAGAAATATGTCTACAGATGGTCCATTCCAACGCTTCTTCAATTTTTGATAATAAGTACCAACTAATTTGTCATAAGTACAGTCAAGCCAGTTTAATAATTGTTTAGAATCAGAGCGTGTTGGAACAAATAAGCCGTAATGCAATAAATGACGCTGTAACATCTCTGGATCTATCGAATCAAAATAAGGAGATAACTTCGCACAAATCGTTTTTTCTTGGCATGTAAATGGGGAAATATCTTTGTTCTTTTGAATATATTGTAATAGCCAATCTTTTGTCGGTTGGATAGGCATTTTTTCACTCCTTTTGTAGCTTTCTAATCGAATCATGGTGGACCTAAACCAACGTAAGTCTTTCTTTATCTTTGGTTAGAATTGTAGTAAGATGAAATATAATTGTTATATGATAATGTATACTTATTGTTTAAAGAAGGTGAATGAAATGGAACAAAAAGAGATAGAATTACTAAAGATTCTAGAGAAAAACGGTAGATTAGACACAAAAACAATTAGTAACATGTTAGACGTAGAAGAAAATGAAGTGAACCAAATGATTGAAAAATTAGAACAAGAACATGCGATATTGGGTTATTCTGCATTGGTGGACTGGAAAAATGTCTATGAATATGAAGGAGTAGCAGCGCTTATCGATGTGAAAGTGACGCCAGTTCGTGGACTTGGGTTTGATAAGATTGCTTCTAGAATTTATCGATTCCCTGAAGTGAAAGCAGTATATCTTATGTCAGGGTCCTATGATTTAAGTGTCTCAGTAGAAGGAAAGACAATGATGGAAGTGAGTCGC
>JAJUGF010000125.1 GCA_029268495.1 Gracilibacillus sp. | reverse complement strand
TTTTCTAGAAATTGAAGTGTCATATTTGCCATTTCTTTTGCTTTACCGACAAAGCAAGAGGCCTCACCGAACTTCACTCGTTTAATCACACCAGTCTCTAAAAATGGTTGTTGTAATTTAACATAATAGTCCGATGTACTTCCATTAGGATGATAATGTCTATATGCAGGACGTTCTATAATGCAATTTTGATCTTTTTTCACTTGAAAAGGAACTCGCTTGTCTGATAAACGATTCGGTACATTGACCCATTCTTCCACACTGTGAATAAAGGTATTTCTTTCCATTCCAACACCGATAAATAAAATTTTTGCATCCATATCGTATAGTTTCCCCCAGCAACCACCTTTTGCACATGGTGTATCCCAATTTTCATCCCCATCTATATACTCGTTCGCTTTATTTCCATAAGCAGCAACGGAATGAGTTGGGTGTAGGGAACGAACAACATTTTTTCTTTTCATAAAAATATTTGGTAATATTCCCACACATGCTCGTTCTTTTTTTGGATCAAATAGTAAATAATCTTCCCCCATTTGTGCCCACGTATGTGTTGGTAATATTAGAAGACCATCTGTTAAATACTCCATCAATGCATCTATTACAGTATCCGCTCTTCCTTCTACATCACCAATTGCTCTCATCGATGAATGAACAAGTAATGTGTCATTCTGTTTAATACCACTTTCTTTTAATTGATCTATAAGCATTGTTTTCGTAAACATAATATTCCTCCATCTTCTCTATTAACATCTACTCTAACAGATATAGCATCAAAAGCAATAGAATAATTCTCGTTCAAAATTGCAAATCATAACTATTGCAATATCCACAAAAGATTTACTATATTAAATAAAAAAATGTTTATATAGAGACGCTATTGTACAAAATATAGATGAGGTGATTACTATGAAAAAAATCTTATATTTATTCGTTCTCTTTGCTTTTATAGTTGGTTGTGCGGATAAAGAAGAAGTACAGAATAAAGATGAGAATGAGACTAAAGACTTCCTATTTTCTTCGTTTGACTTTGATGCAGATGTTGATGGTAATAATGATGCAATCGATGTCGAGTATGAAAAAGAAGTTAATGACAAAGTGGAAGCTAAATATTTAGATGAACCTAATGATATCAATCTTACTGGTGATGATGCATTAGAGCAATTATCTACAATATTTAATGGGTTAAATTTTGATGAAAATAGCTCCGATGATGAGGTCATTTCAGCCGTACTAGAAGCATTTCAAGTTCCGGATAATGCAGAGAATATCGAGTTAGAAATTACTTACACAAGTGGCACCGAAAAAGAATACCGAAAATAAATGGTTGCCCTCCGTTACGAAAATGTAATATTTGTTATCAATCTTTAACACAAAAAAAGGTTTCGTTTTCCTAAAAATAGTGAAGATATAAGTAAGATTTAATTAATCAGTCACAAGCAGTGAACGACAACTTATCTATAATGAAACTTCTATAGGGATTGATGACAACACAACATAATGGAGGGGAATCACATGAAACAAATTACATCTAAAAAAATCACATTAAAACAACAACTTACTATAAATGAATGTTTATCTATTCATTTATTACAAAAAGAATATAAAGGTACTATTTACATCTTACATAATCATGAGACAATAAAAACGACAAAATTACCTACATTAGTAACATTTTCATTATTAACAACAGCTAATTCCGAAATAACTGTGATTGTTGAAGGTTTGGATGCTGAGACGACTTTAGAAAATGTTTGTGAGTTATTTAATCAGCAAGATTTATTACAAGCTCAGTAAAGTACTAAATAATACTCTACATTACAAAAAACCAACTTTTACATAAAGTTGGTTTTTTTGATAAATAACTTCACAGAAATTAGCCTAATTACTACTTACTTTCTTGTTTTTGACAAACAAAAAATATTCTTTCTCCATTTTCCGGGGTTACGTCTTGTTCCATTGAAAAATCTGTATGCATACTAAGAAGGGTAAATCCTGCTTCCTTTAATAATTGCTTATATATTTCAACAGAAAATGTCCTTTGATGATGTATCTCATCAAATCTTTCATATTTATTACCATCCTCTTGGATAAAAAATGTGAGATCGTGTATTACTTCTCCGATTTCTTCACCTTTTTCACAAAACCACACATAGGACACATCGTCATAGATCTCTGCAAATGTCTGATTTGCTAAAGACTCCTCCATATGTTTGATACTATGCACATCGAACATAAAAAGGCCGTCTACTTTTAGTGACTTGTATGCATTGTTAAATACAGAACGGACATCCTCTTCTGTAACAATATAATTTAGTACATCACAGAGACAAATGCTTACATCAAATCCTGACAAACCATTTAGTAATCGAATATCTTGTTGAATATAATGGACACGGTGCTGTAATTTATTCGATTGTTCTTGGGCATATGCGAGCATATCTTCTGAATAATCGACACCTGTCACTTGATAACCAAGTGTCGTAAAACGATTACTTAATTCTCCTGTTCCACATCCTAAATCGAGCATTTTATTTGCATGAGGCAAATATTTGTTTACCATTGATTGAACAAATGCTTGCCAGTCATCATATGGTGCATCGTCCATCAATATATCATAAATATAAGCTAATTTAGAATATGCCATTTACAATTTCACTTCTAATTGAGGAGCATCTCCCCACAATTTCTCTAAATTATAATACATACGTTCATCACGATGGAAGACGTGACAAACAACATCCCCGATATCAACAAGCACCCATCTTGCTTTATCAAAGCCTTCCATACGTTTCACACTAATGCCTTGTTCTTCAGCAACATCTTTCACTTCACGAGCAATTGCTTGTACTTGACGCTCATTCGACGCATCACAAATTAAGAAATAATCTGCCATTAAAGAAACTTCTTTCATATCTAAAATAACGATATTTTCAGCACGTTTGTCATCACATGCTTTTGTTACGATATCTACCATTTGTCTACTATCCATTTATTTTCCTCCCTTAATGTATCGTTCGTTATACAACTGAAATGTATCTGGATATATTGGTTGTTCCATTTCCATTAAAAATAAAATAGTGTTCGTTGCAGCCATATAGCACGCTTCATGTATATCTTTATAGACAACTTCTCTTACAGCTTCCACTCCAGGAAATTGTCTGCCTGGTTCGATATAATCCGCAATAAATATGATTTTTTCAAATAAAGTCATATTTCGCTTACCTGTTGTATGATAATAGATAGCGTTTTGAATCAAGTCATCCTTTACTCCTAATTCATGTTCAATCATTTTGGAACCAACAGGACCATGTAATAATTCGTCATTATATTCTAATATATCTTGAGGTAACTTTTCTTTAATTACCCATCTTCTCATTTCATCAGGTGAACGATATTTCGCATAATCATGTAAAATTGCTGCCAATTCTATTTTCTTTTCGTTTACACCATAATATTTAGCTAAACTAACAGCCGTATCCATTACTCGAATCGTGTGCTCATATCGTTTAGGTTTTAATTTTTCTTTTACAATTTCTAATGCTTCTTGACGATCCACTGTCATGCCCTCCACATTTGTTCGCTACTTTATTTTATGAAGTTGTCTTACTTATATAACTTTTTTTGATGTATAAATTCTACTACAACTTTTGGGGTAGTATACTGTATAGATTGGTTATTTTTTACTTTTTCTCGAATCATTGTAGATGACAGTTCTATTGTCGGTATATCTACTTCAATCACTGGATATTCTGTCTCTCGTTTGTATCCTTTACGATTTACTCCAATAAAAGTAACAAGCTGTATTAACTCATCAATAGCGTGCCATTTCGGTAAATATTCCACCATATCTCCACCAATAATAAAATAGAACGTTGTCGAAGGATACATTTCCCTTAATTGTCTAATTGTATCAATTGTATAAGATTTGCCTGAACGTTTTAGTTCAATACCTTCTGTTTTAAATGCATGATTATCTTGAATGGCTAAATCAATCATTTTAAGACGAGTTTGACCATCTGTTTTTGCGTTATTTTTGTGCGGTGGTTGTTGATTAGGCATGAACCATATTTCATCAAGATGAAGTTGTTCTTTTACTTGTTCTGCCATTAATAAATGTCCATAATGTGGTGGATCGAATGTACCTCCAAGTAAGCCGATTTTGCGCATTCTTTCACCTACTTATGGTAAAATGATTTCTTTATTTTCTTTCGATTCTTTGTATAAGACAATTGTATTTCCTATTATTTGAACAACAGTAGCATCTGTACCTTCACTTAAACTATTTGCTACATCTGTTTTTTCTTCTAAACAATTTTGTAAAATTGATACTTTGATGAGTTCACGTTTTTCTAACGCTTCACCTATTTGCGTAATCATATTTTCATTCACACCATCTTTACCAACTTGAAAAATCGGATTCAAATGATGTGCTTTGGAACGTAAAAAACGTTTTTGTTTACCTGTTAAATACAATTTATTCACCTCTAAGTTTCTGTTCAAGTTCATCGATTAAATGATTCACTTCTAAATTTATTCCTGTCCATTTCTCAAAAGCCTTTTGTCCTTGATATATTAACATAGAATGACCATAGTGAACATGAGCACCATTGTTTTGAGCTTCTTTCAAAATTTTTGTTTCAATTGGTTGATACACAATATCACTTACGACCGCATTTTCTTTTATATTGTTTAGTTGAATAACTTGGTCTTGTACATTTGGTTTCATACCAACAGAAGTTGTTTGAATAATTAAATCATATGTTGATAAATTCTCTTCTGCTTCTTTAAATGATAAGACAGATGTTAATGTATCACTCTCTTTCAACGAAAGTAATGATTCTGCATTATTTAATGATCGATTCGCGATGTCAATATGTGTTATATTTTGTTGAACAAGTGATCGATAAATACCTCTAGCTGCACCACCAGCACCTAATAGTAACACAGATATATCCCTGTTTAAAAGATTTGGGTACTTTTCTTTGACTGATTGAACATATCCTTCTCCATCTGTGGAGTATCCAACCCATTTCCCATCTCGAAGTACTACTGTATTCACCGCACCTAATTTAGCCGCATCTGCGTCTAGTTCATCTAAATAATCGATAATGACTTGTTTGTATGGAACAGTGACATTGAAACCATCTATCTCCATTTCTCTTAAGTGTTTTATTACATTTTCCAACTCATCTGGAGAACCTTGATATAACTTGTATTCTCCATTTACTTGTGCTAATTCTATAAATTTTGTTTGCATCCATGGTGACAGCGAATGACTAATTGGATGGCCAATTAAACCGAATTTATATCCCATATACCATTCCCCTTCCCATTATATTAAAGCAGGTCTTATGGACAGTTGAATCCCTTTTGGTGCATGTATTGTAACAGTGATGCCTCCTTCTGGAATAGTGACCCATCCTAGTCCTGGAAATACAATATCTGTCTTCTCATTTTTAATTTTAAATGTTTGTTTTGTTAATTGTGGTAACATCTCTAATGATTCTCTGTTCGGAGGATTTAATAACTCTCCAACATGTTTTGTGTAAAATTCATCTGCTTGATCTAATTTCGTACGATGAATCATTAACTCATTTGAAAAATAACAAACAAAAGATTGTTTTAATCCTTTTTCAAAGTCAAATCGTGCGAATCCACCGAAGAATAGTGTTTGCTGCGCATTTAATTGATATATTTTAGGTTTTATTTCTTTTCTTGGTGTAATTATTTTCAAATCACTATCTGTGACATAGTGAACGATTTGTTGACGATTGACCACTCCCGGTGTGTCAAATAAAGCAGATTTTTCATCTAATGGAATCTGAATAAATCCTAACGTAGTTCCCGGAAAATAAGAAGTAGTAATTGCATCCTTAATTCCACTTGTACGGTTAATTAATTGATTAATAAATGTAGATTTACCAACATTCGTACATCCAACTACATACACATCTTTTTCACCACGATATGTATTAATAGCTTCTTCTACTTCATCAAAACCGTACCCTTTCACTGCAGATACTAAATACACATCTTGAATTTTTAATCCATACTCACTTGCTGTTTTCTTCATCCAATTAATCAGTTTATTTCTATTGGTTGATTTCGGTAATAAATCGACCTTATTACCAATTAATATAATCGGATTATTTCCTGTTAATCGTTGTAATCCACTAATAAAACTTCCATTAAAATCAAAAATATCGACAACTTTTACTACAAGACTATTTGTATCACTTATTTGATGAATCATTCGTAAATAATCATCATCCGAATAATCAACATCTTGAACTTCATTGTAATGTTTAAGCCTAAAACATCGTTGGCAAATCACTTGCTCATTATTCCATGCACTTTTTGGTAAAAATCCCGCTTTACTTTTATCTTCCGATTGTAAAGGGACGCCACATCCCTCACAATATACTGTCTGTTCCATATCTAATCCTCCCATGTTATCATGCCTTTCTTACGCATCCATTTCAGAATTCTTCGTTCCATCATTCTGTTAAATCGAGTTATTTTTCCATCAGTTTCTACAATAGGTACAACTAATATTGTAGAGAATCCAGCTCTATTTCCACCTAATACATCTGTCATTAATTGATCACCAATCACGACAATTTCATTTTTCTTTAACCCCATTTGTTTTGCAACACGTTTAAATGCATGTGTTAAAGGTTTTCGAGCACTGTATACATAGGAAGCTTCTAATGGTTCTGAAAATACTCGTACACGTTCCTTTTCATTATTTGAAATAATTGTTACTTTAATGTCGTTCTCTTTTAAAGCCTTGAACCATGTGAAGATTTCTGGAGTTGCATCTTTCACATCCCAAGCTACTAATGTATTATCTAGATCTGTAATCACACCTTTAATACCCATTTCTTTTAATTTTGCAGGTGTAATTTCAAATACTGACTTTACATGTTGATTCGGTAAAAAATATTTAAACAATGGTTGTCCACCTCTACTAATCATTTTCCGTAAGTATTTTGCGTCTTTACCTATGATAAACAATTTTCTAGGATTGTTCCACTAATTTGTGAAGAAAGGTCTATGTAGTCATAATTTACTAACTGTATGGTGTCTTAAACTATTACAATATGACAATTATTTGATAAAAATACATTCTAATAATAAAATCGTTCGACAATTT
>JAJUGF010000124.1 GCA_029268495.1 Gracilibacillus sp. | reverse complement strand
GCATTCACACGGTACGGCTATGGCTAATACGATGCAACAAGTATCTGCTTCTATCGGTACAGCTATATTAATTACGTTAATGACAACAACCGCGAGCAATTATCAACCAAATCAATCAGATATTGCAGGCTTATCTGAACAAGAAGCTATGGCGCAAGTAGCGGGAGATGCTGCTATTAGTGGGTATCAAACAGTTTTTTGGGTTGCAACGATTCTTTCCATTGTTGGATTAGTATTTTCACTCTTCTTGAAAACCAAAAAAACAACGATTGCTAATGAGAAAGCGGCATAAACGAAGTTTCCTAATCCAATTTGTCACATGTATATAATTACAAAAAACCCTGAAAACTTATCACTACAAGTTTTCAGGGTTTTCACTCATTCTACTTCCATATTTTCTAATTCTTCTAATGCCTCTGGATAGTTTACAGTGCTTAACACTTCACCATTTTCATTCTCTACATTAATTTCTACATTATAATTGTCTGCTGATTTTCCATCATATAATTGGTACATCATACCACTAACCCCTAATCCTAACACGATAAAACCATCCATACTGTTCTCATAATCGGCTTCGTTCACAACAACAGTAAATTCAGAATAGTCCTTGTTTGCCACAACATCTTGAATAGAAACAAAGTCACCACTTGTTTTATATTCTTCTATAGATTGATCTATTTGTGAACCAATTTCACTTAGAAGTTCCTTATGTTTAGCCTTTGACATTTTGTATGTTAAGCTACCATCTTCATTTTCTGTTACTTTTAGTCCTTCTTCTTCCGCTGCAGCAAGGGTATCTTCTGTAGACTCGACCATAGAAGCTGGTATCGTTACTTCTACACTTAATAGATTCTTATCTACTTCTACATTTTGCTCTGAACCATTTGCTGAATCTGTCTCTGTAGATGTATTTTCATCTACTTTCTTTTCATCCGTATCATTTCCACAAGCTGTTAAGACAAACATACAGATTAATGCGACTATTAATATAATTTTCTTCATTCAATATCCTCCTCATAATATACTTGAATATTTTACCACAAGATAGAACTAATTACCATCTAATAAATTTTAATCAAAGCCGACTATAAATAATGAAGTTGTAATTGAAGTGTTATCCACATTTTGCTTAAATCCTTTATCAAATATGACTCCAAAAAAACACCCCAAAAGTTAGAATTAGTTCGTCTAACTTTTAGGATGCACATCAGTTAAAAATCTTATTTATTTAGATAAAATTTACTATTTTTTCTCGTTTTGTGCTCCCCACCATGAAATATTTTTTAATCCTGTAATATTTTTATAGTGGAATATCGGGTCTTTTCCTTCTTTTTTCTGTTTTGTGTAGTCTTGTAATACTTGGATAGATATTTTACTTAATAAAACAATTGCAATTAAGTTGACAATTGCCATTAATGCCATAAATAGATCTGCCATGTTCCATACTAATTGGATTTTAGCCAATGCACCGAACATAACCATTCCTAAAACGAAAATACGATATAAAGTTAACCATTGTTTACTATGATTTAAGAAGCTCACATTTGTTTCGCCATAATAATAATTTCCTACAATCGAGCTAAATGCAAAGAAGAAAATAACAATTGCTAAGAAGATAGATGCCCATTCACCAACATGGTGACTTAATGCTACTTGTGTTAACTGTATACCATCTTCAGAAGCTTGGTAAAAATTATCATATAAAATAACGATAAAAGCAGTTACACTACAGATAACAATCGTATCAAAAAATACCGCTAATGATTGTACAAGTCCTTGTTTAACAGGGTGATTCACACCTGCTGTCGCAGCAGCATTCGGCGCACTACCCATACCAGCTTCATTGGAGAAAAGCCCACGACGTACACCATACATCATCGCTGCACCTGCTCCACCACCAAATACTTCTTCTAAACCAAATGCATTTCTTATAATTAGCATAAACACATCAGGTATTGCAGTAAAATTCGTAATCACAACATATAAACCTACAAGTAAATAAATTAATGACATGATTGGTACAATGACACCTGCAACGTTTGCAATTCGCTTAATTCCTCCGAATATAACAAGTCCAGATAAGACAACTAATGCTATACCTGTCCACATTGGGTCAATATTAAATGCTTGATCTACCGCTTGCGAAATCGTGTTAGATTGTACGGCATTAAATACAAATCCAAATGTGATTGTAATTAATACCGAGAAAAATACACCTAACCATTTCTGTCCAAGCGCCTTCTCCATATAATATGCTGGACCACCACGAAATCCTTCTTTATCTGGTACTTTATATACTTGAGCTAATGAACTTTCAATAAATGCTGTTGCCATACCGATTAATGCAACCACCCACATCCAGAAAATTGCACCAGGTCCACCAATTGCAACAGCTAATGCAACACCTGCTAAATTTCCTGTCCCTACTCTTGAAGCAATAGTGATACTAAAAGCTTGAAAGGCATTTGTTCCACGCTTTCCACTTTGCTCTACCGCCTCTTCACTAATTACTTTAAACATCTCACCAAACAATCTAAATTGTACAAATCGAGATCGAAATGTGAAATATAAACCTACTGCAAGTAATAAATAAATGAGTATGTAATCCCATAGCACCATATTTCCAAAGTCAATGATTTTTCCCAAAAAATCTTCTACACTCTTCATGTTGCCCACTCTCCTTTTGTTCATCGTATACCCGATTTTTCAGCAAAATATCCAAGACACATAAAAAATATTGTAATCGATTTAAGCAAGAATAGCAATTTTATGTATAAAACCATGCGTTTTGCGTATAAAAAAAAGGCTTTAGTTGAAAATAGAAAAGTATTTTTTATCAACTTAAGGTAGGCGACTATATGTATAAAAAACATGAGAAACGATTATTTATATTAATTGTCATTGTTGTTTTTCTTTTAGGATTATCTATATTTAGAAGAATATTTATTTAAATGGAGATGAAACAATGGAACATTATGACTCCGTCTTATTTAGTCGAATGTTAACAGAACTTACCCTTACCTTCCATATCATCTATGCAACAATAGGTGTAGGTGTGCCATTATTAATATTTATGGCGCAATGGCTAGGAATCAAGAAACAAGATGAACATTACATATTATTAGCTAGACGATGGACACGAGGATTTATTATTACAGTAGCAGTTGGCGTTGTAACAGGAACCGCCATTGGACTTCAATTAAATCTACTATGGCCTACATTTATGGAGTTAGCAGGGAACGTGATTGCTCTACCACTATTTATGGAGACATTTGCATTTTTCTTTGAAGCGATTTTTCTTGGGATTTACTTATATACATGGGATCGATTTGAGAATCAACGAAAACATATGCTTTTACTCATTCCTGTTGCAATCGGAGCATCCTTTTCTGCTGTTTTTATCACAATGGTAAATGCATTTATGAACACACCACAAGGATTTGAATTAGAAAATGGTAATCTAATTAATGTCGAACCATTAATTGCAATGTTCAATCCAGCAATGCCTACAAAAGTGGCACATGTGCTAGCGACAGCCTATATGACCTCCGCATTTATTTTAGCATCTATTGCAGCATTTAGAATGATGAAAGGCTCGAATCATATTTATCACAAAAAAGCATTGCTCTTAACAGTAAAAATTGGACTAGTCTTCTCGATTGCAGCGGCAATTATTGGTGATTTCTCTGGAAAATTCTTAGCTGCATATCAACCGGAGAAGTTAGCTGCAATGGAATGGCACTTTCACACGGAAGAAGGTGCACCTCTAGTTCTGTTTGGCATATTAGATGAAGAGAATGATATTCAGTATTCCATCAAATTGCCATATGCCTTAAGTATTTTAGCACACGGAAATCCAAATGCTGAAGTAATTGGGTTAGATCAATACAATGAAGAGGACATCCCTCCTTTATATATTCATTATTTGTTTAATATTATGGTCATTATCGGTATGGGGGTTACATTTATTGGATTAATATATGTAGTTGCTAACTTCCTGAGACGAACCTTTATTCACAATAAGTGGTTCCTTACCTTGCTTGTATTAACTGGACCGTTGTGTATCATCGCAATTGAAGCTGGTTGGTGGTTAGCTGAAGTCGGTAGACAACCATGGATATTACGAGGAATACTCCGAACGAAAGATGCTGCAACAACAAGTAACCATGTTGATGTGATGTTATATTTATTCATCGCTTTATATATCGTATTAGGAATTGCAAGTATGATTGTACTAATAAGAATGTTCAAAAGAAATCCAGTAGAAAAAGAACTTCAAGATGTTAAAGGTGGTGGATGATATGTCTCATGAGCTAATTGGTATTTCGGTATTGTGGTGTTTCTTATTTGGATATATCATTGTTGCATCCATCGATTTCGGTGCAGGCTTCTTTCAAGCGTATAGTGTGCTTGTAAAGAAAGAACATATTATTAGCAATATCATTAAACGCTATTTATCTCCAGTTTGGGAAGTAACGAATGTATTTTTAGTATTCTTCTTTGTTGGCATTGTTGGTTTCTTCCCTAGTACTGCATATTATTATGGTACCATTTTACTCGTGCCTGCAAGTATTGCAATTATTTTGCTTGCTATAAGAGGTTCTTATTATGCTTTTACAACTTACGGGTCACTAAAAAGTAATATGTGGACATACTTATATGGCTTCTCTGGGTTATTCATCCCAGCTTCCTTATCTATTGTTCTTACAATATCAGAGGGTGGATTTGTTCTTCAAACCAATTCTTCTATAGAGTTAGATTATTTAAACTTATTTCTAAGTCCATTAACATGGAGTATTGTTATTTTAAGCTTAACAAGTGTCCTTTATATTTCTGCAGTATTCCTAACATGGTATGCATCTAAAGCGAAAGATGAAGAAGCAACAGAATTAATGAGAAAATATGCGCTTATCTGGGCAATTCCTGCAATTCTAACAGCAGCAGGAATTATCGTGGAATTACGTCTTCACAATATTCATCATTACGAGCGAATGATAGATTTATGGTGGATGTTTGCTATTTCATTCTTGCTATTTCTTCTAACGATACGTTTATTATGGCTTAGAAGAAGTTACGGGCTTGCATTTATTGTACTTACATTACAATTTTTCATTGCCTTTTTTGCATATGGAGTTTCTCATTATCCATATTTATTGTATCCTTACTTGACTATAACAGAAGGATTTACAAGTGATGCAATGGCAACAGCATTAATTATTGCATTTATTGCTGGATTCTGTTTACTCATTCCATCTTTATTTCTACTATTCAAATTGTTCTTATTTAACAAAGCGTACCTTGAAGGCAAAACAAAATAGGAGGCACCAATATGGATCAGTTCGTTTATTTCTACGCACCATTTCTCATTGTAATTCTTGGTTTGATCGTTAGCTTTTGGTGGATACAAAAAGGGGATTATTAAGAATAAAAGCGAAATGTACTCTCACAATGCGAGAGTACATTTCGCTTTTTTACATGTGTTTAGTAACGAATTAAGAAATATTTCTTCTTCCCTCTACGAATAATCGTGAATGTATTATCTATACGATCTGCATCTGTTAATTGATATGCAACATCTTGATTTCTATCACCATTGATATAGACTGCTCCATTAGCAATATCTTCTCTCGCTTGGCGTTTCGATTTTGCAATACCTGCAGTCACTAATAAGTCAACTAATGCTATTTCTTTATCTTCTATTGTAGTTGATGGCACATCTTTAAAGCCCTGCTCAATTTCTGCCGCATTTAAATTTTTTACATCACCACTAAATAACGCTTCCGTAATTCGTTGTGCTTGAACTAATGCTTCTTTACCGTGTACTAATGTCGTCATTTCCTCTGCTAATCGACGATGTGGCACACGTTTTTCTGGTGCTTCTTCTAATTCTTTTTCGAGTGCATCAATCTCTTGTAAATCAAGGAATGTAAAGTACTTCAAGAATCTAATTACATCACGATCATCTGTATTAATCCAGAATTGATAAAATTCATATGGTGTTGTCTTTTCTGGATCTAGCCATACAGCGCCACCAGCTGTTTTACCGAATTTTGTTCCATCACTCTTCGTAATTAGCGGGACAGTTAACCCAAATACTTTAGCGTCTTCTTCGCCCTTTTCTGCTTTCGTTCTTCGAATAAGTTCCATTCCTGCAGTAATATTACCCCATTGGTCACTACCACCAATTTGTAATGTACAATTTTCTTTTTCGTATAAATTCATAAAATCAAATGATTGAAGAATCATGTACGTAAACTCAGTAAATGAAATACCATTCTCTAGACGAGATTCAACGGAATCTTTGCCTAACATATAATTAATTCCAAAATGTTTTCCAATATCACGTAAAAATTCTATGACAGTAAGTGATGATAACCATTCATAATTATTACGAGCAACCGCACCACTCTCTGATGCATCAAAATGAAGAATGCTCGCAAGTTGTTCTTTAATACTGTCACTATATCCTTTTACAATATCTACACTATTTAATTGTCTCTCTGTCGAACGGCCACTTGGATCACCAATTAATCCAGTTCCCCCACCGATTAAAGCGATAGGACGATGGCCACTTTCTTGAAATCTTTTTAACATTAACACAGGCAATAAATGACCAATGTGTAAACTATCTGCTGTTGGATCAAATCCACAGTATAATGTTACTGTATTCTCACTTAAATGTTTTCGTAACCCATCTTCATCTGTTGCTTGATTCAATAATCCTCTTGCTTTTAAATCATCTAAAATATGCATCCAACGCAACTCCTTTTAAATTTTTTAACACAAAAAAACTCCTCCCATAAAAAAGGGACGAGTCTGTCTCGCGGTACCACCCTTGTTGCAAAATAAATTGCCACTCAAGTAAATAACGATGCACCTACACCGTCTTCCATTCTAGAAGAAAACTCCCGACCGTAATTCAATCAATGATTATGACTAGCTTCCACCAACCGCTAGCTCTCTATACAGTGAATCATATCCTTACTTCAATCGTTCTACGTTTGTTAAATATAAAGTTATCAATACATTATTAACATAATTCAAATTATTATGCAATAAAAATTTTTAAGAACGTAATGGAATGTTTGACTGTTGTGATATAATATTGATTGGGGAAATGGAGGGTTTTAATATAATGAAAATTGTAGATTTCTTACATAATTGTTGGCAATCTATTCGAACAAGATGGAAGAAGAAAACAATTCAAAAATCAGCTAGAATTAGCTATCATATTATTTGGAATATCACGTTAGTATTTTTAAGTATCTTCATTATTGGTGGTTTTTTTGCAGGTGGACT
>JAJUGF010000123.1 GCA_029268495.1 Gracilibacillus sp. | reverse complement strand
ATCATTATGTCTAATTTCAATTTCAACTATTCTTCCTCCTGAATTGAGAATGAAGTAATCTCACCATCTTCATTCATAATTTCTTGTAATTGTTTATCTGCATTCGTTAACTTCTCATGACATATCTTTGACAATTTTGCACCTGTCGTATAATACTCCATCGCTTTTTCTAGAGGTATATCTCCATCTTCCATTTTTGATACAATCTCTTCCAATTGCTTTAACGCTTCTTCAAATGATAAATTAGTATAGTCTGTCATAATTTCAACTCTCCTTCACTTCTTTAATTATACTTACAATTACTCCATTAGAAACATTTGCTTGTAATTCGTCGCCAACAGAGACATTTGTTATATTAGTCACCATTTCTTTATTTTTATCATACAAGATAGAATACCCTCTCAACATCGTACTCGTTGGATTTAAAAGTTCAAGACTCTCTAACTTATTTGAGAAATCTCTTTTTTTATTTGATAAAATTGTTTTCAAATAATTCGTCATCTCACGTTCTAACTGTAAGACACTCTCTTTTTTTCTATCTATTATTTTTGTCGGTTTAAAATAAGATAATTGTTTATCAATATGTGCGACTTGATCCTTTTTATGTTGACGTATCTTTGTAAGATTCATTTGAAAACGATCGATAATAGTATCTAAAGTTTGTTCCTTCTCTTCAATATATCGATGAGGGAATTTAAAAAAATAGGATTCTTTCACATTATGCCAACTGTTAAATTTTGTTTTGTAAAGTTGGTGCATATAATTAGTTAACATGCGATTTAATTGTTCTTGATACTGTATAAGATCCACTATAGATGGCACGGCAAGCTCAGCAGCTGCTGTCGGTGTTGCTGCTCTTCTATCCGCAGTGAAATCACTAATACTGAAGTCTGTTTCATGACCTACAGCTGAAATAATTGGGATGTTAGAATCAAAAATCGCACGTGCAACTAGTTCTTCATTAAATGGCCATAATTCCTCAATAGAACCCCCACCACGGCCCATAATAATTAAGTCGATATCTGTCCTCTTATTAACTGTTTGAATTGCTCTCACAATGGAATCTTTTGCATATTTTCCTTGCACTAATATCGGAAATATAAGTACGTCTACAATGGGATATCGCCGTTCTAGTGTTGTTAATATATCTCTAATGGCTGCACCTGTCGGTGATGTTAATACAGCAATTTTTTTAGGAAATTTAGGTAATTTTTTCTTATTCCTTTCTTCAAATATGCCTTCATCTGTTAATTTGATTTTTAATTGTTCAAATGCTAAATGAAGTGCACCAATGCCATCTGGTTGCATATCGTTTATATATAGTTGGTATTGTCCAGAAGCTTCAAAGACACTAACACTTCCATTAATCAGTACTTTCATACCGTTTTCTGGACGGAATTGTAACTTGATATTTTGATGTTGAAACATTACTGCACGGATACTTGCATTCTCATCTTTAATGGTTAAATACATATGTCCTCTACTGTGATGTTTATAGTTAGAGATTTCCCCTCTAATATATATTCCTTGTAAATGTTCATCTACATCAAATTTCTTCTTTATGTACTTCGTTAAGGCAGTGACTGAGAGATATTTATCTTCCATATTATACACTCACTTCTATTCATAATTATTACCTCATTCTATCATTACATCTGTCCGGTTGGCTAGAAATCTAAATAAATATTGTATATCACACTAATAGAATATAGTTCTATATTAAAGTGAAAAAAAGTCATTTGCGAATGCAATGACTTTTTTTATGACAAGATGACTAGTAGCTTCATTTGGATGTACCAGTAAATTCTTAAAGATTATGTGATTTTTTAGCCGATTTAATTGTATTATGCAATAGCATAGTAATTGTCATTGGACCTACGCCTTTAGGTACTGGAGTGATAAAACTTGCTTTTTCTTTTGCACTATCGAAATCAACATCCCCAGTTAATGTTCCTTCTTCTGTTCTATTTACCCCAACATCAATTACTACTGCGCCGTTCTTAATATGTGTCCCATCAATAAAATGAGCTTTACCAACAGCTACAACGAGAATATCCGCTTCACTAATGTATTTTTCCATATCTACCGTTCTTGAATGGCAATATGTAACAGTTGCATTTTCGTTAAGTAAAAGCTGGCCAACGGGTTTTCCAACAATATTGCTCCTACCAATAATAACAGCATGTTTTCCAGAAATACTAATATTTTTAGATTTTAACATTTGAATAATTCCATATGGTGTACAAGGGAAAAATGTGTCTTTACCAGTCATCATTCTTCCAATATTAATCGGATGAAAACCGTCTACATCTTTCTCAGGTATAATTGCTTCAATTACTTTTTGCTCATTAATATGATTAGGTAATGGCAATTGAACTAAAATACCATTTACTTTGTCATCGTTGTTCAATTCTGCAATTTTTGTTAACAATTCCTCTTCAGTAGTTTCCTCAGGCATTGTTATTAAATCAGATGATACTCCTACATATTCTGATGCTCTTTGCTTACCAAGTACATAAGATTTAGAGGCAGGGTCATCACCAATTAGAATAACTGTTAATCCAGGAACTATTCCTTGACTCTTTAATCTACTTACTTCCTCTTTCATTTCGTCTCTCATAGATTGTGCAAGTTCACTTCCAAAAATCACTTCTGCTGTCATGCTATTTCCCCCTTATTTATTCATTTTTGATAATACACCATTGATAAATTTCCCTGATTTGTCATCACCAAATACGTGCGCAATTTCTATTGCCTCATTAATTACAACATTTGGTGGTGCATCTTGATGAAAAAATAATTCAAATGTCGCAATTCTTAATAATGCACGTTCCACATTCGCCAAACGATGTAGAGACCATTTTTCTAAATGATCACTTATTTTTTGATCGATTTTTGCTTGGTTAGCTACTACACCTTCAATTAATTGTAGCAAGAAATCATCTCTATCTTCTAGGTCAATTTGATATTGTATCGCCTGCTCTAAATTAAAGTCTTCTTGATCTAATGGAAAAAGGATTTGTAATGCTTTTTCGCGTGCTGTTCGTCTTTTCATTCACTCTATACTCCTCGTCACGTTCAATTTCATCAAAATTACATGTATTATCAAATAATAACATGTTATATCATACATTATCAACATATCTAAAAATATGGAATCATAATTGTCTA
Organism: Gracilibacillus sp.; assembly: GCA_029268495.1. Taxonomy (GTDB): domain Bacteria; phylum Bacillota; class Bacilli; order Bacillales; family Amphibacillaceae; genus Gracilibacillus; species Gracilibacillus marinus. Next base: position 4,176 of record JAJUGF010000123.1, on the reverse strand, counting down.
ACCTTTAAATCTTACTACATGTGAACAAAAATTAGAAAATAATGAAACAAAAGTAGGAGATGCTTCTAGTTTGATTTCCTACAAATTAGAAAAGGAATAATCATTTACTAGGCATCTCCTATCATTTTATTTCTCCATATTATTCTTTTCTTCTTGTGCATCATTCATTTGCACACCAACAACATGAATATTAATTTCTTTAACTTGAATTGCTGTCATATTAATAATTGTTTGACGAACATTCGCTTGTATTTCTTCTGCCACTCTAGGAATGGAATACCCATAATCAATGACAGTATAGACATCGATTGCTACACCTTGCTCGGTAAGTTCTACTTTAATCCCTTTGCCATGTGCTTTTTTGCCAAGTTTTTCAACAACTCCTGAAGCAAAATTACCTCTCATACTTGAAACACCTTTTACTTCAGTCGTTGCTAAACCCGCTATTACTTCTAGTACATCTGGAGCAATCTCCACTCTACCTAAATTTGAAGGCTCACCAACATGTAATAAATCTTCTGCCATGTTATCCCTCCTCAATTATTTAGTATCTTCTTGGTCATTACCCATTATACTATACTTTTCGAGAAACCTTGTATTAAAATCTCCACTAACAAACACCGGATGTACCATCATTTTTCGATGAAATGGAATTGTTGTATGTATTCCTTCAATTACATATTCATCCAACGCCCGTTTCATTTTGTCTACTGCTTCTTGACGTGTCTTACCATAAGCAATTAGTTTTGCAATCATGGAATCATAATATGGTGGGATTTTATACCCTGGATATACCGCCGAATCAACTCTCACACCTAGTCCTCCAGGTGTTAAGTACATGGAAATCTCACCAGGTGATGGCATGAAATCTTTTTCAGGGTTTTCTGCATTAATACGACACTCGATTGCCCAACCTTCAAAGGTGATGTCTTCTTGTTTATATGTTAATGGGTGATTGTTCGCGATATTAATCTGCTCTCTAATTAAATCTACACCTGTTACCATTTCAGTTACAGGATGTTCTACTTGAATACGGGTATTCATTTCCATAAAATAGAAAGTATTCTCTTTATTATCAAAAATAAATTCGATGGTTCCTGCTCCAGAATAATTTACTGCTTTTGCCGCTTTTACTGCAGCTTCTCCCATTTTACTACGCATCTGTTCATCAATTGCAGGAGATGGCGTTTCTTCAATTAATTTTTGAAGCCTTCTTTGTACAGTACAATCGCGTTCTCCCAAGTGAATTGCATTTCCATGATTATCTGCTAACACTTGAATTTCCACATGACGGAAATCTTCAATGTACTTTTCTATATAGACACCAGGATTACCGAAAGCTTTCTCTGCTTCATTCTGTGTTACACGTATGCCTTTTTCAAGCTCTTCTTCCGATCGCGCAACTCTAATTCCTTTACCACCGCCACCTGCTGTTGCTTTAATAATGACAGGATAGCCAATTTGCTCTGCAACTTCTTTTGCTTGTTGCTCATTTTCAATGATTCCATTTGAGCCTGGTACAATAGGTACTCCTGCTTCTTTCATTGTTTCACGCGCAACATCTTTTGTACCCATTTTTTGAATCGCATAAGAACTAGGGCCAACAAAAATAACATTACATGCATTACAAATATCAGCAAAATCTGCATTTTCTGATAAGAAACCATAGCCTGGATGTATCGCATCTGATTGTGTTAATGTTGCTACGCTCATAATGTTTGTGAAATTCAAATAGCTTTCACTACTTTGTTTTGGTCCAATGCAGTATGCTTCATCTGCTAATTGGACATGCAATGCATCACGATCAGCTTCTGAATATACTGCCACTGTTTCAATTCCCATTTCTTTACATGTGCGAATAATTCGTACAGCAATTTCTCCACGATTCGCAATTAAGAGTTTCTTAATCACATTTTCATCCCCTTATTTTGTCTTAATACGGAAAAGTGGTTGACCATATTCTACTAGTTCACCATTTTCAACAAGTACTTCTGTAATTGTCCCTTTTACATCTGCTTCAATTTCATTAAATAATTTCATTGCTTCTACAATACATACAATCGTATTCTTTTCGACTTGATCTCCTGCTTGTACAAAAACAGGCTTGTCTGGAGATGGAGAGCTATAGAAAGTTCCTACCATTGGAGATACGATTTCATAATCATACGCAATTGTCTCAACTGCTACTTCTTCCTCCACTTTTTTTGTGTCTTGTACAGGCTCTTCTTTAGGTTGAGTACTTTCTGGTCTGTTTACAACCTTCTCTGTTACATTACTTGCAGCTTGTTCTACAACCGAACGATTTTTTTTCAATTTAACTTTTGCACCATTTACTTCATACGTAAATTCATCAATCGTAGATTTATCTAATTTTTCTATTAGTGTTTCAATTTCTTTTATTGATAACATGTGTTGCACCCCTTCATTCTCTAAAGACTTTTAATAACAGGTACTAATAACTCCTTCTAATATTTTACGAAAACAATAGTAAAACTGCAACCATTTTAAAGAATTCTTTCTAACTCGCTTAATCGCATAGTGTGATAAACACGGTATTTACTAATAATAATACGAGAGATTTTTTTTATAAGTTGAAGAGATTTTTTAGTAAAGTATAAAAAGAGACTGCCATAATGACAGTCTAAGAAAACTATTAGAATTAGCTTGCTTTATATTGAACTTCAATATTCACTTCACCAAATTCATCTTTTGTTTGTTGGATAATTCGATTTGCTTCTTTCTTTGATAATGTGTCTGTTTGCACTGTGACGACAATGTTGTTATTAGATACATTTCTCACTAATACATGATCATAACCATTGATAGATTTAATCGTGTCTTCTAAAATCGCCTCTTTGGATTCCATGACTTCCATTTCTTTCATTGCTTCATATGCTATATTTTTTTCCTCAGAAGTGGCTTCTGCTGATGCAACGATTGATTCTAATCTTTCTTTTTCTAAACTTCTTTGATTCATCACTTCAAGTCTCACTGCAGCAAATTGTTCGTCAGTAGAGATAGACGATGTGTCAACTTCTTCAGATAAATCAGTTACTCCAGATGTATTTGTTTCTTGATCAAGCAATTCTGTGCTTACGTTGTCTTGTTCATTATTAAACGCCAAGTCACCTTGTTTAGGTGCATTTAGGTAGTATACACTCAGAACCACCATTAAACTTAACATTGTCAATAGCCATACAGTTTGTTTTTTCAACATAATAATTCCTCCTAGTTTACTTTATGATTTATTTTTAGGCATGACAGATACCCTATGAACTGGTACATCCAATACTTTAGAGACAGCATCTATCACCCATTTTTTCACTTCCATATTTTCCACACCATTGGCAACAATCAATACACCTCTTACTTCTGGCTTTTTTGTTTGTACGGTTAGTGGAATTTCTTTATCTCCTTGTCTTAAAATCACGACTGTCTGCTCTCTTGTTTCATCATCGATTTCACGAGTACCACCATTTTGGTCAAGCTCTTTCGTTACTTGTGATCCAATGATTAGATTTTTTTGATAAACTTGTTCATTTGTTGCATCAAGATTAACCATTACTTCTACATTTGATATTCCATTCATCTGTTCAAGTAAATGATTTAAATCTTTCTCATAGGCATCTTCCAAACTTTGAATTTTCGATGTTGCATCTGACTGATTATTTTGCTTCCATGTTTCTTGTTCTACATTTGTTAGGTTTTCTTCTGAAATCGGTAATACATGATCAGATTCACTGTCGGGAGATGCGATGTTAAACATGTTACTTATAATCAAAAGTAACAAACCGACAAGTCCAATTAATGCAATATAATGTATTTTTTTTGTTTTTGTCTTGTCTTTGTCAGTCTTGTTTAACAAATTTCTGATTTTATGAAACCAATTATCCACTCTGCTCTTCCTCCTCCCATTTTAGAGTTATTTGATTAGTCGAAATTCCCCATGTGTTCCCTAAAAAATTAGTTAGTTCTTCGTTTGTAAATGTGTATGTGTTTGGATTAGGTGTCTCGTTTCCTATTTGGATAGATACTGTTTCAACTGGTTTCAGTTGTTGCATTTCAAATTCTTGCAAATATACTGTAACTTCTTGAATCACTGTAGATTGTTCATTTTCAAAATTGACATCTAAATGCGTGATCATTACGTCATACTCGTCTTTCATTTCCCCCTCT
>JAJUGF010000122.1 GCA_029268495.1 Gracilibacillus sp. | reverse complement strand
TTTCAAGTTAAGCATGAGGTTGGAGATGCAGGAAAGGGAAATCTTACATTTTCAAAATTAATAGAAACAACTACTAGGGGAAGTGGAAGTACCAAAATTAGTTTAATAAGAGCATTAGCAAGTGGTTGGAAAGAAGCTAGGGAAAATGGTGTTAAGACTATTACACCCGTCTTATATACCAATAGAAGTTTAGGGGTAAATAGAACTACACGAACTTTTGATGGTGAGAAGTATAGTGCTTTACCTTTAAATGAATTTATTCAAGTAATAAAGTCATATATAGAACAATCAAAATCAATTGTGGAAATTGAAAAATTAATTGATGATAGAGATTTAGCAGTGCAGTGGAATGAATTTAAATCATCAATAGGTGAGGAATTTTTAGAATTAGGTTTTTTAAAATCATTTGTAATGAGAAGTAATGAAGGTTCATTAGAGGAATTAGAAAATTCTATGCTGAAATCTCTACAAGATACATTTAATTGTAATTTAATGATTGCTAAAGGGTTGTTTGATAAGCTTTGTTCCAATCTCAGGATTTGGACAACTACTAGAAGGGGAAATAAAGTAAAAGTAACACTAGAGGATGTTTATGATGCTCTATCACTAAATTTTGATAAAGAGCATGGTGAGCATGAATTGCCTTTTCCGACGCCATTTTTTAAAAGCCGTGAAGAATTTGCTGAAAATGTAATTAGAAATATAAAAGAAAAGGATCGGAAGGTAGTTTGGATATCCGGTGATCCGGGAAGTGGTAAAACTAGCCTTATAAGTTATTTACAATTAAAACATAACCTTTTTAATGCTAGATATCATACTTTTAAACCGATTTCTCCCGAACAAAGATTTTATGGTGTTGATTCAGGCTTATGTCAGCCAGAATCTTTATGGAATGATTTATTGATTCAATTAAGAAGATACTTTAAAGGAGACTTAAAAAAATATAATGTTCCAATTACTAACGCATTATGTTCCGTTGAACAAATGAGAAAAGAGGTTATTCGTTTAGCTGAAATTTTATATAAAAAAACAGCTGAAAAAGTAATCATTTGTATTGATGGTATCGATCATGCAGCGAGAGCAAATAATGAGATAACTTTTTTGCATAGTTTATTCAGCCCAGATGAAATTCCAGAAGGTGTGGTATTTGTAATTGTAGGTCAACCAGCTCAATTATATGAACAATATCCATTTTGGATAAAAACAGATACAGAAAATGTGGAACATTTACAGATGCCACCTCTGTTAAAAGAAGATATTAAAGAATTGATAGAACAAAAAGGCATAAAGCTCAATATAGATATTAATATTTTATCTGAATTTATTTATGAAAAAACCCTTGGAAATAATTTATCAGTAGCATTTGCAATAGAAGAAGCTAGATATTGTACTACACTTGATGACTTTAAAAGAATATTAGATGAAAAATATGTGAGTGGTGATATTACAAATTACTATGGTCATATATGGAAATATGTAACAGATTATTTAAATAAAAAGAACTTAGGATTTCCCTTTCCGGATAAAGTAGTAGCAAGTGCGATTATTTTATTAAATGGAAGAGTCAATTCCGAGATATTAAGTAAAGCAATTAAAGTGAATTTACAAAAAGATGATTGGGATGAATTATTAGAGTTACTATTTCCTTTGGTACAGAAAATAAGTAATGATGAATACGCAATATTTCATAATGATTTTAGAGTTTTTTTAATGGCTAATAATAGCAGCGGTGCTAAGTATAGGAGTATTGCATTTCAATTAGCTGAATATTTTATGGGGGATAATTATAGTTTATCAAGTTTAAATAACTTAATACCCTTATTAATCAGTGCAGATAGGAAGGATTTAATATCAGGAGTTTTTAATGTAGATTATGTAATTCACTCGCTGGCCAATGGTTTGTCGAGAAGGAGATTGCAAGAATATGGATCCTTGGCTTACCAATCTGCCATAGAATCTAGGGATTGGGGAAGATATCATAGTGTTTATCTTGCGATAAACACTATGTACCAGCATTATCGTTATTATGAGTATAATGAAAAAGAATATAAATTAGAAGATAAATCTTATGTGAAGACAATAAGCACTTATGAATTAAAAGCAGATGATTTAAGACGAGAAAATCTAGAAAACTATCTACTCATGTTGAAATTTTGTATAGATTTATTATCTTATAAAGATCCTGTATCTTATTCTAGAGCAAGCTCAATTTTTAATCTATGGATGAAGGATCTCACACCGTCATCATTTGTTAGAACAATTCTATCAGAAGAAGAAAGTGTGTTATGGGATCAAAATTTGTTAGATGAAATAGTAACTAATTGGGCATATTTAGCTGTTAAATTTAACAAGGGGTTTACTAAGATAGATAAATCTAAGCAAACGGACGAAGAAATTCGTGTTTCTTTACTATTTAATGACACTTACTTTGAAAATTTAATTATAATGAACGAAACTGATAAGGCGCTTGAAACTATTTATAATGGTGGTGTTTCTTACAACTGTATAGAAAAGAATCTAATGAATATTTTATTTAATAAGCAGATTGACAACTATAATAAGATTTTAGTAAGTATAGCTGAAGAAAGAGAAACTTCAAATGATGTCTTATTAGCCCATGTCTGCTTAATAATTAATAATCAGATTCCACCAGTATTAGATTTAAAAGGGATAGAGAAGATTAAATATATTACGAATGATACTAGTTTTAAAGCTATACTCCTATCAATTATAGTAGGCTACCAAGAGTATAATAAGGATATTTTAGTGGGTCTTGGTGTCATAAATAATTTAATACAGGATGTTGAAAAAAGAGATGAAGATAAAGACTTCCGATATTTAAGAAATCTGACCCGTCATGGTTTTTTGATAGGTAGAGCTATAAGAGAGTTTAATAATGATAAAAACACAAGCACTAATACAAGAAATCTATTAATAAAAAGCTATAAGGACTTTTTTGAGTATGAGACCCGTGGAGTAAGAACCTTTAATTATAATGAAGGATTTAAGTTACTGTTGTATATATCTTTAAACCAATGTAATCTTTTAACAACAATCGAAACAGAGTACCTTTACAACTTATTAAGAACACATTTGTTTGATAGAAATCTATTAGGAATGCATTATAAGGCTATTATTTTGGACTTTTTAACTAAAAATGAAAAAAATGATACAGTACGAGAATACCTATTAGAATTATACGGGGAAAATGGTGAAAAGCTGTTCATAGAAAGTAATTATGAAGAAACGCATGAGTGTTTTAGAAAATATGGAAAAATCGTAGTTCCTGAACTCATGGATGAAATTGATAAAAAGCTACAATGGGATGTTGTTAGCTATGTAGATCATAAAGAATATGCCTTATGGCCACTATTAAAGTATTTCAAAAAGATCATTAAAAAGTATCCTAATGAATGGCAGTCTAGAGGTTTAGAACTATATCAGTTATCTAGCATAGCAGATATTAAAGGGAGTAATAGAGCTTCGTATGATATAAAAAAAGAAATTGCTTCAGCCGCAGCAAAATGCGGAATTAATGACATATGGAAGTTGAGGCAACAAGATGAAGAGTTCCGTTTTTCGCTAGATATAATGTATGACCAGCTCTTTGAGATGGTGGAAAACTCGACAGACATTGAAGAAATAATTTCGATTTGGATATTAAGTTGTGGAATATTATCTTGGTACAACAATGAAGACAGGATAGGATTAAAGAATATTTATTTTAAATGTGTAAACAAGGGAAAAAAGATACAAGTTGATGAAATAGAGAGTTTATTAGCACATTTATCACCAGAACACGTAAAAATTGCACTGCATCAAGAAAATAAGCATGATTATGAAGTACAAAACCAAAGAGAGTTTAGTCAAAAGAGAAAATTGGAGAAAGAGAAATTAGAATCAAGCCTAAATGAAATGAATACAGATGAGATTATTCACTTTTTGGAATATGAACAGGATCCATTTATTAAGTGGGATTCTATTGATATTGCTTGGGATATAATCGAAAAGCGCGATGAAAACTCTAAAAAAATAGCTTCAAAATTCATGGAATTTACTCTAACTAGACTAGAAAATTATGCTTGGGAACAGTCCGGATGCACAAATATTGTCGAAAAACTTGTAGATGTATTTGAAGAGGATATTTTGTGGGTTTTGGCTGACTATAATAAAAAAAATCTAGATGATAATGACCATTACTATACTTGTAGTTCTAATATGGGATTTTTATTACAATATGCAGGAAATCTATTATCCACTGACTTTTTAAAATTAATGTTTGACGAGGAATTGAAATGTCATTATAAATGGTTTACTGGATGTGGCCATTTGAAATTTAGTTCGGAGTTAATAAAACCATCAATTAGTAATTTACTGATTCCCAAAAATGTTGCGGAATTAGCTTGTAATATTTTTATAGAACAAATTTTAACTAGGAATATTCATAGAATTGAAATTTGCTTACAAGGTTTACAATTAATAGTTGAAAGATATCCGGATTTATTCAAATTCATATTGGATTCTTGGGAGTTATATACTGATGAACAGAAAGAATTTCTTTTATTAATGTCGGAAAGGTGGTCTCAAGAAAATATTGATGGATTTAATGTTATATATCCATGTATAGAAAAAGAGTATATTGAGACAAATAATTTATCTAGAAAGATACAATTATTTTCAATTATTAAAAATGTAAAAGACATAGAAATTGAATACACAGCAAAAGAGATTGATTACGAGCTTCCTACTAATCCACCAATGTTTTTTAGTGAATCTAATGTTAGTTTTTCAGCAAAAAGATTTTTAAGCATAATGGAAAATATTACTTATGAATCTAATGATGATATTAAATATTTTTTGCAGAATGAGAAGAAGACATCAAAACGCCAAAAGTCTTCAATAGGTAAAGGAAGTAGACCGGGTGACTCTATGCTTTACCCACAATCTGATAGTGAGTTGGACATGGAGATACTGTATGCGGAAGAAAAAAAAGGAAGATGGGGAAATGTCCCTTTATCTATAAAAGCTCAAGTATTATTAAATATGGATGATGCTTGGGTAATTTCAAAAATACCACAGGTTACTTATGATAATGAATGGGATATTGAGAATGAACTTAAAAGATTTATGGACGAAAGTACTATATCGAAAGGGAAGCCTTATTTAAATGGGATTTTAGAAAAAAATGTGCCTGAAGATATGTACATTATAGGTGGGGTAATTTGGTATCCAATCGGTAGTAGAGATGGAATTGTTTTTACCGAAACAGCAAAATTAGTAAATAATAATGTACTAGTTAAGGATTTATCAATAACAAAATCTTTAAATACGGGTGGACTAGTCTCGACGTGTATTTCAGAGAGGAAAGAATTGTTTATTATTGAAGAAGAGTTCTTAGTGAGTACAGGAGTCTGTTTGACGAATGAACTTGTAGGAACAAGTGTTTTTATATATGGAAATACGATGATGTATCCTTCACCTATTTTAAGAGATTTATTTAATATTAAGCCTTCAAGTGATAATCCATTAATCTGGGTAAATAAAGATAATGAAAAAGTTTTACAATTTGAACGCTTTACTTTTCCGAATAGAGAGGCTACACACCAAAATTACTTTAGGCAACCATTAATGTGTAGATGGCTAGGTGATAAAGAAAAAGTAGATGATTTATGTCGTAAATATGGATTAACTTATTATAAGGCAAACAAAGTAGAAAGTATGCCGAAATTATAAAAGGTATAAAATATACATATTTTGGTAAAAGTCGAAGACACTGGAATTAATATACCAGTGTCTATTTTTAAAGATAAGAAAGTATAAAAATTGTGCCATAGAACGCTGTTCTGTGGTATTTTTTTAGTATGGATAATATTCTAAGACGCATATTTTTTGATAAACATAATCATTGGGATCGATTCGTTAACAAATATGGGGGACGAGTGCGTCCAATTGTCCTGAAAGAAATAGAGAAATTTCGAGAATGTGGTAACCCTAAAAATGGATTTAAATTATTTGTATGTGAAGGATGCAACGATCCTAAATTAGTACCATATCGGTGTAAAGGACGATTTTGCACAACGTGTTCAGTCGGAGAGAGTGAAGAATGGGGACGTCTTCTTTCAGAAGACACGATTCATACAACCCATCGTCATGTCATTTTTACGATTGATGAAGGTCTGAGAGATGTATTTCTGAAACATCGCCATTTACTCAAGCCTCTAATGGATGCAGCAGCGAATCTTATTAAGTCCTATTTTAAAAAGAAAGGTAAGTTAACCCCCGGTATCATTGCAGGTTTACATACATTCGGTTCTAGAGTTAATTTTAATCCTCATGTTCATATGTTAGTAAGCATGGGAGGTTTGACCAAGAAAGGGAAGTGGAAAACCTTAGACTTTATCCCTTTTCAAATGCTAAGGAAACAGTGGCAAACTGTGGTGTTAAAAGTGATAAGAAAACACTTAACGGAAAGAGAAAAGAAAGTAGTTCAACCACGTTTACAAGCTGCCTATAGCAATAATTCTGAAGGCTTTTATGTCTATGCACCTAAACAACGAGGTAAAATAAATGAACAATTGAGATATATCGGTAGATATATCAGGCGTCCTGCTATAGGTATGAACCGAATCGTGGCATACGATGGACAATTTGTAACATTTAAGTATGAGGATAAAACGGATGGGAAAGAAAAACACGAAACGGTAACTGTAGAAGAGTTTATTATCTTGCTTATTCGACACATACCAGACGAGCAATTTAAAACCATTCGCCATTATGGTTTATATTCCAGAAGATCTAAGAGTATTAGTAAAAAAATCATTAGTATATGGCAAAAAGCAAACAGAAAATGGTTAGTTAAAATAAAGAAATCCTTAACAAAAAGAACTTATCGTGAGAAGGTTATTGCATCTGGTGGAAAAGATCCCATGAGGTGCTCTTGTTGTGATAACTTTTATGAATATATGGGTGAAGTATGTCTTGAGGATGGTAGGCTTGAAATCAAAGTATCGTTAAGTCGAGAAGCAACTAACTATATGGAGAGGGTGATTAGACATCTCACGCAAGAAGAAGAAAAAAGGAACAGATCATTTGAAGAAAAAGAAAAAGTCAGTTGACTTCATTTGTGAAAGTTGTGGTATGGAGGAATATATTCCCTATCAAGTGGTCAGAGATTTTGATTTGATGGATCCAGGGGATCCATCTGAACCGCCTCGCTTTAGTTGTGAGCAATGTAATGGAGAAATGTATCCTGTTGAATATATTGATGTTAGAGGTAAAACGCATACATTCAAAGGTAAGCACTAACCCAAAAGAGGACCGGACGTGGTTTTTACGTCCGGTTTTTCTTAT
>JAJUGF010000121.1 GCA_029268495.1 Gracilibacillus sp. | reverse complement strand
TGATGTATTAGAACCTGTATGAGCATATTCAGTTAGCGTTTCAAATTGGCGTATCATTTTATCTATCGATTGATTAGATTGTTCAAAAATACCCACAAGATTTTGGGATGTATCTTTTATTTGTTCATGGATGACAGCTTTATTACGTTCCTGTGCTTGATATTCTTCATCAATTTCCTTCTGGTATGCTGCTAACACAAGTTGTTGCTCTAGATTAAGAATTTTTGATGTAGCCGAAATGGCATCATAGAAAGAAATCGTGTCTTCCAATTCCTCTTGAAAAATGCGCATTAAGGAGTTGAGTAAATCTTGAAATGCACACATATACCATTTTGGTTCTAAGCCAATTTTGAAATGTATATATGCAATGCGCATTCTTTTGTTGTAGAATGCTTCATTAATCTCACCTGAGAACATTTCTTGGATATGAATATGTAATGTTTGTTGTAATTTACTTACAGAGCTATGTTGGTTAATGATATCTGTAAGACTGTTTTCAATTTCTAAATTTACGTAAAATTGACGTACAATTGGCTCGATATGTTTGGTTACAATTGGTTGTAATTGTTGCAAAATGGCTAGATCATATGAAGTTAATGAAATCATTTGAATTTGTTTCCCTAAATCAGTCTTTGCATCAATTTCTAGTATCACTTTTGATGTGTCTAACTCAAAAGATTTATTTTCAGTTTGTTTTCGTTTATTAAAAAGTGCTTTTTTCATGTTGTTACCCCGCTTATTCAGTTCTTTTTTACTAATTATATCATAATATACACATAACAAAAGACCTAACTATCATTACAAATAGTTAGGTCTTTCTTATGCAAAATGTTCTAATTTCTTTTTGCATTTACAATTTGTTAAAGTATAACCTACAATTTCATACCCTTTATTTTGCAAAAAACGAATCGCTATATTTTTCTCTAGATGATCTGTTGCTACAATATGAAGTTTACTTGATGGAATTTCATTATGGTACCTTCTTAAATATGGTACTGGGATTACGATTGCACCATCAATTACATCATTGGATGCTTGTTGATAGTCTCGAATGTCTAATGTGACGATTTCCATGTCACATTTTTTAGTATTTTCAATACATGGGATTCCCTTTACTGGTGCATAACGAACATATATAAGTTGGATGAAAAGTGCTAGAAGCGCTAATCCAACAATAAAAACAATGAACATGAACTCGCCTCCATCTTCCATAATGGAATCTACATCATCCATCATATACCCTTAAAGGTATTATTGTCAAACTATTTTTCTTGACTAAGTTTATTCCAATAATTTGCGATTGTTTGCATTCCTTGATAAAAATTCGTTAATGGAAAACTTTCATTTGGTGAATGTAGACGATCATCCGGTGTACCGAAACCTAATAATACAACTGGAATATCATACATTGCATCTAGCCACTCTACAACAGGTATGGAACCACCCATCCGTACAAAAACTGGATTTTTATGAAATGTTTCTGAAAAGCTTTCTGCTGCTAATTGAATGTAACGATGATTTGGATCTATCCGATACGCTTTCGCAGATAAAGGTTCACGCTTAATAGATACGGTTATTCCTTTAGGTGTATGTTTTTCAATATGGGCTACTAACAAATCTTGTATTTTAATTGGATCTTGTCCTGGCACGAGTCGACATGTTAATTTTGCTGTAGCCGTTGACGGAATAATTGTCTTAGTCCCTTCTCCTTGATAGCCACTATATAACCCGTTAATCTCTAATGTTGGTCGAGCCATTGTATGCTCTGTTGCAGTGAACCCTTCTTCTGATACCGTATCCTTTACACCTGTTGTTATTGCATAATCTTCTGAAGGTGCTTCATTCATTAATTTTCTTTCTTCATCAGATAATGGTTCTACATCGTCATAAAAATGGGCTACTTGAACCACTTCTTTTTCATCTTTCATGGATGCAAGTATATGAGCAATAGCCATTGCAGGATTTCTTATTGCACCACCATACATACCTGAATGTAAATCATTATCAGGACCATTCACGGTAAATTCAAGACCTGTAAACCCTTTAAGTCCATATAAAATTGTCGGTTGATCATTTGCAACCATTCCCGAATCCGAAATGACGGCTAAATCTGCTTTAAACGTTTCTTTTTTCTCTTGCAAAATTTCGTATAAGTTCGCACTCCCGATTTCTTCTTCACCTTCTATACAAACCTTTACATTAATCGGTAATTTACCTGTTGTTTTAAAGAAGGCTTTAAATACTGCTAAGTGCATAAATACTTGTCCTTTATCATCACTAGAACCACGCGCATAAATACGACCTTCTCTTACTTCCGCATCAAATGGATCGCTTTTCCATTGTTCTACTGGATCAACTGGTTGTACATCATAATGTCCATAAAATAATACAGTTGGTGCACTCTCACCTGCTTCTAACCATTCCGCATATACTAAAGGATGTCCTTTTGTTTCTTCAACACTAACTGTCTGAAATCCAGCTTCTTTTAAATAATCTGCAACAAATTTTGCAGTTCGGTTCACATCTTTTTTGTATGTAGAATCAGTACTAACACTAGGAATTTTCAAAAATTGTTTCAATTCTTCTAAATGTGTACTTTTATTTTCATCAAGGTATTCACTTATACGTTCTATCATGTATGGTCACATTCCTTTCCTTTTCTAACCAAATTATAGTGTATCACGATTCGTTATAAGAAAAAACAATCTTCACCAACATTGGCTAAAGATTGTTTTTTCTATTATGCATGTATTATTCCGCAAATACAATATGCCATTCATCTTTACCTTCAAGCATTTTTTTAGCGATTGCTTTTGCACCTTCTAAGCTATGGTTCGCTGCCCAACCACATTGTACTTCATTGCATGCTGGAACTTCCTCTGCTGTTAACACATCATGAAGTGTTTTCTCTAATGCGTCGACAACATCATCAAATGAGTCATTATTCAAAATAGCTAAATAAAATCCTGTTTGACATCCCATTGGTCCAATATCTAATACGTTATCCATATGATTTCTTATGTTCTCTGCCATTAAATGCTCAATCGAATGTAACCCAGCCATATCCATATGTTCTTTGTTAGGTTGACAAAAACGAATATCATATTTATATACTTTGTCTCCATGTGTACCTGTAGTCACACCAACTAAGCGAATGTAAGGTGCCTTTACCTTCGTGTGATCTAAATTAAAGCTTTCTACGTTCATTTTTTTTACCATCTATACCTCTCCCCTCACCTATGTATGCTTTATACATATCTATTTATATTTCCATTGTACATTATTCTTTTACAAATGTAATTTGATTGGATGCTAAAGATTGAATTCTTGCTAGTGATTCAACACGATATCCTTTTTCATGTAATAACTGACGACCGTCTTGGAATGATTTTTCGATAACAATTCCAATTCCAACGACTGTTGCATCTGTTTGATTAACAAGATCAACTAATGCAAGTGCAGCTTGTCCATTTGCAAGAAAATCATCAATAATGAGAATACGATCATTTTCTTCTATAAATTTACTAGAAATTGATATTTCATTTGTCTCCTGTTTTGTAAAAGAATACACTTCTGCTGTTAATAATCCTTCTGTTAATGTTAAAGATTTTTTCTTTCTTGCAAAAATGACTGGAACACCTAATATCAATCCTGTCATTACTGCAGGAGCAATTCCTGATGATTCTAGTGTCACAATTTTTGTAATACCTTCATTTTCAAATCTTTGTGCGAATTCTTCTCCAATTTGTTTCATTAACATTGGATCTATTTGATGATTCAAAAATCTATCTACTTTAAGAACCGTATCTGATAATACGATCCCTTCATCCATAATTTTTTGTTGTAATTTTTCCATATTGTCCACCCCTGTTGACTCGTTGTTTATAAGATAAAGGAATAACTTTCGACTGCTTTTTATATGAGTCTTATCTCATGTATAGATGAGTATTATGTATAATTATCTTTCCATTGTACCATGTATTCTTACAATATGTTATAAAAACACCCCCAAAAGTTCGTTTCATTAGCTCACTTTTGAGGGTATTACATATCACTCTTTAGGAAGATATCTCCTATTATGAAGCATTATCAGGAAATACGCGTTCAATCATATTTCCCATACGATTAAATAAACCTTCAATCGGTTCTCCACTATCTACATCTTCGCTATATTGATTGACTAAATTAAGGAAATCAGGGTTTGTTGAAATATATACTTTTTCAATATCATTATCAACAGATTTTACTGCCTTCACTATTTTTTCCCTTACTTCTTTAGACAATTCATTTTCGTTTTTTGTTGTATTATTGTCTTTATCCCATGACGCAGCCACATATGCATTATTATTTGTTTTCAATACATAGACATTTTGAATAGATGGAATTTCTTTTTCAATTCGTTTTTGAGCTTTTTCGGCTATCTCATATTTCGTCTTATCTTTTGTTGTCTTATCCGTATTTAGTGGCTCAATATTATTGACACTATCCCTATCACGTTCCATCATATTTTTATTTTCTCGATTCACTCTCGTGTCTGTATCGATATTGTTACGATTATAGGAACGATCCACCATTGGATCATTAGATGTTTGATTGTAACCAATTGGGCGTGTATTGTTCATTCCATTATATTCTTCACTATTTTGTCCATATTCATTTGCACCACACGCAGTCAAAGTGATTGTTGCAGCACCAATCAGTGCTAATATATGCTTATTCTTCTTCATCCATTTCCCTCCTTTTAGTTGTTCAAGCGTTCAATAATAGTATGGAAAAATGGCAAGAGAATATCCTTGATTGTCTGGATAAAATAATGGCAATTTGCCCACAAAACGTATTGATTCATTTTCGTTCATTACGTTCATAATAGGAATGGGGAAATAGATGATGCATCTGTTTTCACTCCATAATTTTAAAGAAATCAACTGTTATTTGCCCCTTGATTGCATGAATAATGAGATGAATTTGTTTAGATAAGGGGGATTATGATGAAGAGTATAGATTATGACAAAGCACTTTATTATACATTATGGGGGCATTGGGACGATTTGTTAGTTTTGATGGTTCGAACATCGGATAATCTTTTAGCAAAGAAAATCGAGCATTTTTTACATGCATATCATTATCCGGTATCAGAACAATGGCTCCATCAAACACATAATGAGTTGTTACATTATATTGACCACGCATTGTTAACAAACTTCGACGATGCAACAATATTAATGAGCACAGAGCGACTGTAAGAATGAAAAATGGTTGAATCAAAAGAATTCTTTCATTATAAAAATCCAATCGATTCGACTACTATTTACCGAATTGATTGGATTTTATTTGTTTGAGGTATTTCTATTTGCTTACTTTGATATTCCATAACTGCTTGAAACCACTTCGGCTTGTTATACTCTATTATCTATAACAAGCCAAAATGCTAGCACTTGCAAGCACTGTAGAACTTCACTGAGCGAAGGCGCACACTCCACTCCTATGGGCCACTTTTTCCTCTTAGATCCACTTTTCCAAGTGGTTTGTGCTTGGAAAAGTTAGCAGAAGGAAAAAGCCTATGGAAAGGGGGAATGAGCAAACCGTAGCGGAATATATGCACACAATTCATTTCCTCTTACTAAATAGAGTGGTGGTGTATCATCCTACTATTGCGAACAGTATAGTTCATATTTTTTTGCGAAGAAAAATGTTGATGTCACAATTTTATGCATACGATATTGTTTCATTAGAAATTATATTTTGTCTCAAATAAATCACTTCGCCTATCCCGCAATTGTCTTACTGTACCTGATTTCCGCTGGCGACGTAGTATTTCTAAATCTACATCCCCAACAACCACTGTTTCAATATTAGGATGACACTCGCCAATAATTCCATCTCTTGCAAATTCAAAATCAGATGGAGTAAATATACCAGATTGTGCATATTGAATATCCATATTTTCTACTTGAGTAAGATTTCCAACAGTTCCCGCAATCACTGTATATACTTGATTCTCTACTGCACGCGCCTGTGCACAATACCTGACACGTAAATAGCCTTGTCGATCATCTGTACAAAATGGAACGAATATAATATTTGCACCTTGATCAACAGCATAGCGAGTTAGTTCTGGAAATTGTATGTCATAACAGATTTGAATAGCAATTTTCCCACAATCTGTATCAAAAACATGTACTTTATCTCCTGGTTGTATTCCCCACCATTTTTTCTCATTTGGTGTCACATGAATTTTATATTGTTTTTCAATTGTACCATCACGTCGGAACAAATATGCAATATTATAGATATGCTCGTCCTCTTCAACAAAATGAGACCCACCAACAATATTCACATTGTATTTCACAGCTAAGTCTGTAAATAATGCGATGTATTCCTCTGTATATTCAGAAAGCTTTCTCACAGCTTTTGATGGGACTTTCTCATCTAAGAAGGACATGAGCTGTGTAGTGAAAATTTCTGGGAAAACTGCGAAGTCTGAACCGAAATCATATGCTACATCTACATAATATTCGACTTGTTTCGCAAATTCCTCAAATGATTCGATCTGTTTCATCATATACTGAATGACAGTAATACGCACAGGAAAGGATGTTTTAAAGTGGCGCTTCGTTCTTGGCCGATAGTCAATATTATTCCATTCCATTAATGTTGCATATTTAGCAGATGCTTTATCATCTGGTAAATAACCTGGATTTATTCTCATTACAGTAAAACCATTCATTGTTTGGAATGTCAGAACTGGGTCATAAATGTTTTTACTTGCAACCTCTTCCACATACTGTCTCGGTGTTAAACTATCTTCATATTTATGATAATTTGGTATTCTTCCACCAATAATAATACTTTTCAAATTCATTTTTCGGGCTAAATCTTTTCTTGCTTCATACAATCTTTTGCCGATTTTCATCCCTTGAAATTCTGGATCTACCATTACTTCAATTCCATATAAATTATATCCTTCTGGATTATGATTCGTAATATAACCTTCATCCGTAATGTCATCCCACGTATGTTTGTCATCATATTCATCGAAGTTAATAATTAATGACGAACAACTTCCGATAATTTTCCCATCATACTCTACACAAAATTGACCTTCTGGAAATATGGATAGATGACTCTCTAAGTGTTCTCTTTTCCATGGTGCCATATTTGGGAAACATTTTGCCTGTAAAGAAAATATTTGTTCAAAGTCATCTCGTGTAATATTACGGACAATTATCTTTTTCTCAAAATTAGAAAGTTCAATTTTTGACATGTTGTTCATCCTTTCATCTAATTACAGTACTTTAGGCTTAGTAAAAATGAAACTACTCATTAATAGTCTCATTATATAATATCAACATGCCAATATCGAAATATTTTATTCAG
>JAJUGF010000120.1 GCA_029268495.1 Gracilibacillus sp. | reverse complement strand
TGATACTTGTTACGTAACTCGGTTTCAGTCATTTTGTCTGTAAGTTGGTCTGTTTTGTAATCTAACAATACCCATCCATCATCCACTTTAATTAAACAGTCGATAACACCTTGCAAAAAGATTCTTTCTTCATTTTCGTCTTGCCAATTTGGATAGACCTCTTTTGCTTTTAATGTCAAACTAAATGGAACTTCGCGTTCTACTTGTTCTGCGTTTTTCAATAATTGACCAATGTCTGTAGCGAAGAATGCGAGAATTGCTTGTACATTAATTGCTTGGCCCTCTTCTCTAGTAAGCATTTCTTTTGCTTCTAGCATTGCTACAAATTCATGGAGACTTGTTTCATCCCACCCGCGCTCTAATGGAATATGTTGCATGACTGTATGCATTGCTGTTCCAATCTCTGCTTTCGTTAATTGCTTTTCCTTTTGCATAAATCGTGGGCGTTGTTTAATCGGTGCTCGAAATGGTGCAATAATTGCTTCATCACTGTAACTATCTTTTATCTCATGTTGGCGTTTCATTTCTGTTACAGTTTGCTTTGCCCTAAAATGAATCGCATCTTGAAATGGATACGTATAATTCAATCGCTTGTGAACCTCTTCTTGTAATTCATCTGCTTCTATATCCATCAGTGTCCATTTCTTTATTGCTGTTTCAACATCTTCTTTTTTTGTTCTATTTTGTTCATCGATTGTTTGGTACTTTCGATGATGAATACAAGTAATGGACCACTTGGACTCATCTGATATGATTTCGGTCGGTAATTGGACACTCGCACTTGTATCTTCGAATCGTAACAATTCGCCATCTTGATGTCTGACTAAACTCGCGCCGACCCAATCTAAGTAGGACATGGATTCCAGTCGGAAATAATTTGGCAATACCCACTCTGGATGGTTCGAAATTATTTCCCATTTCTTTTTTTGTTTTTCTAATGACGGGACTGTTCCAACTAATACTAGTTTCTCTCGCGCTCTCGTTAATGCAACATACAATACCCGCATTTCCTCTGCTAATAACTCTCGATGCATCTCTGTTTTTATTGCATGATAAAGTAATGTTGGATACATGACCCTTTTCACTGGATCAATATATTTTGTCGCAAATCCAAATTCTTTGTGTAATAAATACTTCTCACGTAAATCTTGTTGGTTAAACTGTTTGTTCATTGCACCGACAATAACTAATGGAAATTCCAATCCTTTACTCTTATGAATCGTCATGATTCTTACGACATCTTCTTGTTCACCTAACGCTTTTGCTGCACCTAAATCATCGCCCTTCTCTTCCATTCTTTCAATGAAACGCAAAAAACGGAATAAGCCTCTAAATGATGTCGATTCATATCCTTTTGCACGATCATACAATGCTCTTAAATTTGCTTGACGTTGACGCCCACCAGGTATGCCACCGACAAAATCATAATAACCTGTCTCTTGATAAATTTGCCAGATTAGATGGGATAACGCTCCTTGTCTTGCTTCTTTTCTCCACTTCTTTAAAAGTGTGTAAAAATGATGCAATTTCTCTTTTAAATGTGTATTCTCTCCATTACGAAGGTATTGTTTGAGTGCATCATAGTAAGTACCTTTCTTATTCATTAAACGGATGGATGCAAGTTCATCCTCTTCTAATTGAACGATCGGTGATTTAAGGACTGCTGCCAGCGGTATATCTTGTCTTGGGTTATCAATTATTTTTAACAAACTAATCATGACTTGGATTTCGATTGCTGCAAAATAACCTGTCGATAGCTCTGCATATACTGGAATACCTTGTTTCTTAAACTCTTCCATAATCGTTGGTGCCCATGTCATTGATCGTAATAGAATAACAATATCTCGATATTCCACCGTTCTTTTTGAGTTTGTACGTTTGTCCATTATTTCAAATGGTTCTTCTTCATTATGACCAATCCATGTTTTTATTTTTTTTGCGTATGCCCTTGCTTCTAATTGCGCTTTCTCTAAATCTTCTAATTGTTCTATATTGTCTTGTTCATTATCCTCGTCTTCTTTATCTTCCTTGTCAATAATTAATAATTCTGCTTCTGGTTGTTGCAATGGAACCTCATCATACGCATTATTTCCATAAATCAGTTCTTGATTCTCATCATATACAATATCTCCCACTTCTTGATCAAATAATTGTCGAAAAATGTAATTTGCAGCAGTTAATACTTCTTTTCTGCTTCTAAAATTTCGAGAAAGATCAATACGATAACCACTATTTTCTTCGTTACTAAATTGATTATATTTATGAATAAATAAGGTAGGTTCTGCATGTCTAAAACGATAGTAGGGTAAGCAAAAGGCGCCATATTGTATCTGTACAACTGGTCTCCTAATACTCCCCTCCGAACCGTACGTACTCTTCTCAGAGTATACGGCTCTCCACTTACAACACTCTATCTTCTTGCTAGTTATTTATCCATTTACATGATGCGATTGTACCTTTGCATATTTAAGGGTAGGTTTTCGATCGATATTTCTTTTAGGGTTCATTTTTCGTTTTTTAAACCCTTCATTGTAAAACAAGATTAGCTTTTCTTCCGCTCCCGTGTCTATTTTCACTCCCCAATATTTTCCTTGTCTATATTTTGTTCTTATTTTCTTAACAGTAGACTTATATTTATTGGCAAGTGTCTTTAAACAACTGTATTCCATTACATGTTTCAATTGCCCCATTTTTTGTGAGACATTTTCCGCAATACAATAATATTGATATAATCCTCTTAATTCGGCATTATACAGCTGGATAATCTCTACATCTTTAAGATATAACAATTTCGTTCGATGAAGCATATCCCATTGCTTTGCCTGTATATCTTTAACCATTTTTCTATCAAGGATAAATCGTTCTATTGTTCTTTTAGGAATACGTAATTGCACTTCTCCACTTTTATGATTAGGTACATTGTGAGTCATCGTTGGTTTAATGGTGATTTCATAACCTAAAAAAGCGGTATTTTTTGAACTATGCACAATGGTGTTACGCGCTTCTTTCATTTCTAACTGAAGGTTCTCCCATAAATAATCACCAAGCATACTCTGTATTTGTTGGCAATCCTTTTTACTACCTTGTATGCCTATAAGGAAGTGCGCGCCATACCTCACATAATGTAATGATTTGTGTTGCTTACTATTATGAGAATGTGGCTGGCTCATGTTCCATTCTCTATTTTCTTCCAGCACTTTATTCGTTACATATTGGTCTAGTTCATTAAGGTAAATATTTGCTAATATCGGGCTTAGTCTTCCACCAACTGGTGTGTTACTATATGTCAGATTAAATCGCCATTCTTCTAAATATCCTGCTTTTAGAAATTTCCACATCAGTCGTATAAAACGTTCATCTTTTATCTTCTTACGCAAGATATGGATTAGAATGTGATAATCCATAGATGTATAAAAATCTTTGACTTCCCCTTGGATAAACCATTTTACCCCTTTACATGTTTGGCGAACTTGAACAAGTGCTGTCTGACAATTGCGCTTCTCTCTAAAACTATGGGAGAAAGCAGAGAATGTTGGTTCATAGATTGCATCTAACATCATTCTACATATTTCTTGAATGAGTCTATCTTGCCATTCTTTTTCTGTATCCCATTGATACGGTTGCTTTTTTGTGTTTACTTTCATGTTTCTGTTCAATGGTTGATAGGACTCATTCTTTAATAATGCAATCATCGCTTCGATTTTTTCTTCGCTAATCTGTTTATAATCGATTTGTTGTCCATTACTACCCTTACCTCTTACTACATTTTCATATGCTTTAATATAAAAATCTTTGTTATATAAATTTCGATACAACCTGTCCAATGGATATGATTCTTTGCTAGCTTGTTTCGATAGATTGTATAATACAACTTCTGAATTTTGCATAGAGCATTTCGCTCCTTTCCTCATTGTTTATACATTGTAAGCTGTTCTCCTTCGCCATGTAATAGGCTTTCCCTAGCTCAGACTACTACGAGAACTCCGTTGCCATATTAGATTTACGTCATTCATTCTAACTTAGGCAATCCCCATTTAGTATGTTACATACAGGCACAATAAGTTGTCGGAAGGAATATTCATCCTTTTCTATCTCTGATAGTGTGTCCATCCTATAAACAGAAACATTTAACATCTTTATCACAAGTATCTATTGTGTAAAGTAGAATGGATTCTAGGTAACAGACGGTTTCCTAGAAGGTCTTAACATTACCCCACTCGGACTATTCTTCAAGCAGTATAGCCTTCTTCCTCATACCTACATTTATACCTCGCCATTCAGTCGTAACAATGCCGTCTTTGTTAACTTATGACTTTACAGACATGCTACACTCTCTTTTTGGTTTCCCAATAGAAACTCTTATTCTCTATAAAAAGATAAGTCTGTCGGTATATAAACGGTTTCTGTCGTTTATTCACTGCCTATCCGTGAAATATGTAACACCCTTATGGGCGCACGATACTTTGTTTGACATCTCCTACCATAAACATATTTCCTTGACCAATTTGATCTGCAACACTTTGAACAATCGTTTCTTGTACTATATTTGTATCTTGATACTCATCAACCATAATTTCTTTATATTTTTCTTGAAGTTGTTTTGCAATTGCTGATGGTAATTTACTCTCTTTATCTTCTAATAGAATATCTAATGCAAAATGTTCTAAATCACTGAAATCAACAAGACCTCGCTCTTTCTTTTCTTCTTGGTATTGCTCGTGGAATTGTTTAATCATTTCTGTGACATGAGCTATGACAGGATATAGTGTACGCATATCTTCTAAGTGATTGCTTAGGCTTCTCTGAAACCATTCTTCACTTATTTTCTTCCAGCGTTTTTTCACATCATCTCTGATTGCTTTGACCGTTTCCTTCTTTTCTTCATTACAGTCTACTTTTTTTCTTGAAAGCTGTTGAAATTTACTTGTTGTAAAAATGGTTCGTGCTTCATCCCAGCTTATTGCCAATGCCCCTTTTGCTTGCATAAGCATTTCTTTATCTGCATCTAATTGATCCGCATAATGAAATGGGCCATCCGCTTCTTTGGTCAGTTGTAATGCTTCTTCTGTTCTTAATGTCATTACTTCTAATTGTCGTGTTACCTCTTTTTTCAAGATTGCTAACCACTCAGGCTCTGACGCACTATCTCCTACATCATATGTGTTTTTTAATTGTTCTAGATATTTGTCTGGATTGGGATGTTGTATAGAGAATTCATGTAACTTTAATATAAGACTTTCTAAATCTAAGTCATTTCGATCATTAGAAAACCGATCCACCACACCGAAGAAAGTTGATTGCATATCCTCTGCTTCTTTTTCTCCATACCATAGTTCAAATAATTGTTCTAATACATCTTGACGAATTAAATCTGCCTCTACATCATCTGCAATTCGAAATTTTGGATCAATATCTAAGTGGTAAGCATATTTCCGAACCAATTCCATACAAAAACTGTGTAAAGTCGAAATCGATGCATGTTGTAGCAAGGAGAGTTGCTTTTTTAGATGATTCGATTTCGGATCATTTGCTAATGCTTCTTCTAACGCTTCACCGATTCGATTCCGCATTTCCTGTGCTGCTGCATTGGTAAATGTTACGACTAATAATTGATCAATATTTACTGGATCTTCTTTATTTAGTACTTTTTGAATGATTCGTTCTACAAGTACTGCTGTTTTTCCAGAACCTGCTGCTGCTGCAACTAAAATGTTCTTACCGGATTGATAAATAGCATCTTCTTGTTCTTTTGTCCATGTTGGCATTATTGTTCACCTCTTTTTATGCGTTCGATTACTTCTTCGTCTTTCCATTGTTTTAATCGACGATAATTATTTTCTTCCAGTGTTGGATCGAATTGACAAACAGAGCGATAAGAACAAAATGTACATGCAACATCATTTTGTTTTTGATATGGGTTTAATTCAATGTTGCCATCAAGCATATTTAACCCTGCATTCTTCATTAAAGTATGAATATATGCTTGTAAATCTTTAAATGTTTCTTCTTCCGCTACTTGTGAGCCTTTATAAAATCCACCTGTTTTACTAATACCTGCTGGGACGATATTACTTCTTCCGTATTCTAGTGACGTATCCATCATTTGTACGACAGATGCTTCATCTAATAACAGTCCCTTCATTTTGAATTGTTTAAATAATTCTTTCTCAATTTGGTCTTCACCAATTCGATCAGGAAGAGATAACATTGGATTATGCACATGAAAATACAAGACACCTGCTGGTATAGCTTTTTCTCCTAACCATGCTTCTGCATTTTGTAAAACGACATCTAAGTATGCAAGCATTTGAAGCGCTAAACCGTAATATACCTCGACTAGACTTAGTCCTCTTGCACTTGATTTATAATCAATGATTCTTAGAAATAGTTGTTCGTTTTCTCTTGCTTTATCTACACGGTCGATTCTACCTCGTAATAACAACATATAGTCATCATATATAGGTATTTCTAGTGGCTGTAATTGGTTCTCATAACCAAATCCCACTTCTAATCCAACAGGTGCGAAATTGGACTTTCTTGCTTGTTCACTCAAAATATATGTTGCTCTAGCAATCACTCGTTCTAATTTCTGTTGGATATATTTATAACGATTCGAACTATGCAAAATTTGATGCTGCAACACTGGCGCTAATGTACGCATTGCTCGATGGGCATATGCTTTCGCATCTTGTTCATATAAATCACTAAACTGCTTCTTGTCTTTGTTAATCCACTCCGTAATGTTCTTTAATGCTTCATGGAATAATTGACCTATATCTGGTGCATCTAGCTTATACGTTGCTCGTTCTTCTAATAATAAATTGTAGCGTGAGAAATGTTGATAAGAACACTTATAATACATTTCTAATCGAGATACACTTGCTTCAATTGCCTTTGGATACATTTGAGTTACCGTATTTTTAGCAAGTTTTTTTGGTTTATTTTGATAGAATAAGCTACGTAATACATGTTGATTCGTTATTTTGTTTTCTTCTGTTGCAATATACCAATTCAACACATGTTTCCATATTGAATCAATCGGATAACCTCTAAAGAAACGAGCTAATTGTGCTGTTAGTGCCCCTCTCGTCTTTGATGGTGTTGTAACAAATCGCTGTGCAATCATCATTTCTTCAGGATCTTGTAACACAAGCCGTTCTAACTGATTCGGGAACAGTTCTTCTATTCTTTTTATATACGGAGAAGGTGCTTTTGTCTTCCCTTCTTCATTACTAATCGGGTAACTAATCCACAAGTACTCTGTTGGTAACGTAAATGCTAAATAAACATAAAAACGATCATCTAATAATTGTTGTTTACTTCCTTCTGCTAATGTGAGACCAAAATTTTGTAGTACGGTTCGTTCTTCTTCAGATATCAGTCCTTCG
>JAJUGF010000119.1 GCA_029268495.1 Gracilibacillus sp. | reverse complement strand
TTTTACATGTTTCTTACATTCTGTTTACATTTGGGTTATTTGGGTTTGGTTGTTGGGGGGATTGGGGTATCATTTTAGAAAAGTGATGGGAAAGGGAGATTGAGTTATATGCAGCGAGAAGCATACTTTGATAATGCAAAACTCTTGTTTATTTTTCTAGTAGTCTTTGGTCATTTGATTCAACCATTAAAACAAGAGATTGAGGTTATTGATGCATTGTATCAAACCATTTATTTAATGCACATGCCTGCGTTTGTTCTGATTAGTGGTTTCTTTGCAAAAGGCTCTAGTGAGAAGGGGTATTTAATAAAATTAGCAAAACGAATATTGTTTCCTTATTTGTTGTTTCATATATTCTATACACTTTATTATTACGGAATTGGTAAGAATAACTGGGATACCACGTTATATGACCCGCATTGGGGATTATGGTTTTTACTTAGTTTATTCAGTTGGCATTTATTATTAATTGTATTTAAACAAATGAAACCATTACCAAGTCTTGTTGTTGCAATATTAGTTGGAATCGGTGTTGGATACGTACCATTTATCGGTGAGGCATTCAGTTTATCACGTACATTTGTCTTCTTTCCGTTCTTCCTAATTGGGTTTTTGTTAACGAAAGAACGACTGTTTTTAGCGATGGAGAAAACAAAACGTTGGATTCCAGCATTATTGTTACTGACTGTGTTTGTCATTAGTTATATAGGACCTAAAATACATGCACATTGGTTATTTGGCTCGCATTCTTTTCAAGATTTAGGCATGCCACTTGAAGGAGGAATTGTACGCCTGCTTTTATATAGTGTTGCACTATTAATGGTCTGGGCTGTTTTCATGTTAATTCCGAGAAAAAACTATCATTTTACACGTCTTGGTCAAAAAACAATGTATGTATATTTATTACATGGTGTGATTATTCAGTATATTCGCCAAGCTAATCTACTTCAATTAGATCACAATTTAGATACAATAGGGTTAGCAGTGATTGCAGCATCGATTGTCTGGTTATTGTCATCCGATTTCGTCTCCACATTTACCCAACCAATTGTAGAAGGTAAAGTAACAGAGATTCAAAAATGGAACAGACAACGTCATAAAAAATATACATTTAAAGAGAAGTCATCATCTTAGTATGATGGCTTTTCTATTTTGTTGATCAATCCATATTTTTGGTTGAGACTTCAAAACGTTTGAACAGGATAAAAATGCTTGTTGCATCCTTTTCATCATTTCGTGTAAAGTATAGCATGACGAATGTGTAATTTTCATGTATAATTACTAGCGTTTGAAACTATAAAATGAGGTGTAAAAGAAATGCAAAGAGAAAATTGGGCCTCGCGTCTCGGCTTTATGTTAGCTGCTATGGGATCAGCGGTAGGCTTAGGAAATATATGGCGTTTCTCCTATGTAGCTGGAGAAAGCGGTGGTGGCGCATTTTTAATTATTTATTTATTGAGTGTGTTTGTGATAGGTGTGCCATTATTATTAGTTGAAGTTAGTATTGGTCGAAAGGCACAACAAGATGTTGTAGGATCATATCAAAAGTTAGCGCCAAAAAAACCATGGTATTTAGGTGGATTTTTGGGAATCGCAAGTGCTTTTTTGATTTTAAGTTTTTATAGTGTTGTAGCAGGATGGGCGCTTTACTATTTGTGGGGGTATCTGACAGGAACAATGGCCGATTTACCTGAAAATGGGTACGGACAGGCGTTTGATACATTTATTAAGGAAGATTATGCTCCGATATTCTGGCATGCATTATTTTTATTTATTACAATGCTGATTGTACTAGGTGGAGTAAAGAACGGGATTGAGTTAGCTAATAAAATTTTAATGCCAATTCTTGCTTTATTAATGATTGGGCTAGCGATTTATAGTGTGACGTTACCTGGCGCAGAAGAAGGGTTAAAATTTCTCTTCAGTCCTGATTGGTCTGTATTAACAGATCCATCCATCTATATCGCAGCAATGGGTCAAGCATTCTTCTCGCTTAGTCTTGGTGTTGGGACAATGATGACATATGGGAGCTATTTATCATCAAAGCAAAAGTTACCTGGTGCAACAGTAGGAATTAGTATTATGGACACTCTTTTTGCTGTCATATCAGGTATCGTTATTTTTCCAGCAGTATTTGCCTTTGGTATTGACCCAAGTTCTGGACCTACATTAGTGTTTATTACATTACCAGAAATATTCCACCAAATGGGATATGGTCATTTCGTTGCAATTCTGTTCTTCTTAGCATTAAGTTTTGCAGCGGTATCTTCTTCCATTTCCCTTTTAGAAGTACCTGTAGCGTATTTAATGCGTAGAGCGAAGATTTCCCGAAAATTAGCATCTGTTATTACAAGTATCATTATTTTTATTTCAGGTGTGACGGTATCTTTAGGTATGGGAAGATGGAGTCATATTACACCAATTGGTAATCGCAATATTCTCGATTCGATGAACTTTCTTTCATCTAATGTCTTCTTGCCAATAGGTGGCTTGACAATGGCTTTATTTGTTGGATGGTACTTCACAAGGAAAGAAGCATTAGTAGCAGCTGATTTACATGGTCACTTTATCGGTAAAGTATGGTATGTATTAGTTAAATATATCGCACCAATCTTAATCATCATCATTTTCCTTAATGCATTAGGTATTGTAAAATAGACAACATACATCATATTGGAAATGGACGAGGAGGCGATAGAGTTGGCGATTTCTAATCAACAAATACTAAGTAGAATAATGAAAGAATGTGAACAAGCGATACAATCTGGTCATGTACGAGAACATGCAAAGGCAATTCAAGTATTGGCAGATTTATTACTTGATTCAGAAGAAAAAAGCCCGAAAGCAATCGATCAACAAGTAACAGCGTCAGAATGGAAAGCAATGATTGGTAACAACACTTCTATAAAGAATTTTCAAAAAGAGGAAGATGATGAAGGCAATGGTGGTTCATTACTCGATTTCTAAGGAGAGGTTTAGATGAAAGTCTTTTTATTATTAGGTGTAATCAATGGTTTCCTAGCCGTGGCATTAGGAGCATTTGGTGCGCATGGTCTTGAAGGAAAGTTATCAGAGAAAATGATAGCAACATGGGAGAAGGCAGTACAATATCAAATGTTCCATACTGTTGCTCTTTTCGTAACTGCAATACTGATGCAAAAAATGCAAGTAACAAGTGTAGCAACAGCTGGATGGTTCTTCTTTGCGGGGATTTTGTTGTTCTCTGGTAGTTTATATATTTATTCCACAACAGCAATAAAGACATTTGCGATGATTACGCCAATTGGTGGAGTTGCTTTCTTAATAGGTTGGATTTTACTCGGTTACGCAATCGTGAAATATGTGTAATCATGATTTGTTAGATTCTGAAATAGACTAACATAAAAATGGCACCAATTACCGCTAATCCGCGAAGCAATTGTTGTGAGAAATAGTAGGTGTGTTTTTGGATGTATGCTTGTCTTGCTTCAATGAACAAAATCATGCTAAATAAGCTCAATGATAAAAATAAGAAAAAAATCATATGAAGCTTCCATAAAACAAATAGGCTTGTGAGCATAATGACAGACAATGCGAATGAAATATCACTCGATGTGGCGCGATTATTGTTCATACTAGATACCTCCGTTGATTAGTAGGTGGAAGCGAAAATAAATTTGACAAAACCACGATTATATGGCGATCGTGGTTTTGTTTTAGTTTACATAATGATTAAATGAAATAACATCGTGATTCCTTTATTTCTGTTTGATGCGTTCCAGTCACTACGTTTCTAACCGGGCGTTTCCGCTTTTCATTATTACCTCGGGGCGTAATTTGCTAATTGTTGATTATATGGATAGTCATATTCGATTTCTTCATCGAATGTAATGTAATCTAAGTACACCATTAACAGAATGTAACGCTTGTTGGTCTCTGGATCACTTAGAACAATATGGTCTCGTCCTGCTGCTTCAATAATGCCTTTAAATATTTTTGCGTTCCATCTCTCGTTGTTTTCGAATGTCATATATACTGTTGCAAGCTTGCCTTTGTTTAATCGTAGAATATTCTCCACATACGATTCTTCAACAGGTAGCATGCCGGGTGTATCTGAAACCTTTTGTTGAGGCATCTGTTGTTGTGTTGGATAATAAGTGGCTTGTGGATAGCCTTGCATACCGTAATAGCTTTGTGGTGTATATGTCATACCAGCTTGCTGTCTTAATTGATCTTGGTTCATATAGAAAAACTCCCTTCTTTCCTCCAAAAAAATATCGAGCTATACTCTACTAGCCATCTATATGAACGAAATGGGGGATTTATGCATGAAAAGTAGTGGAGGTTTTTCTTGATAAGATGCTTACTTAAACAAAAAAACACACGCATTTTTTTTGCGTGTGTCATTCATTATACTTCCATATATGTTGGGATTTTGTCTATTGGTAAAACTGTGCCGACATAGAATGGACCGAATTCGCCGTATCGTGCACTCACGACATCGAAGCGCATTTCATACACAATTTTCTTTAATTGCAATACATCTTTTGCGAAAAGTGTGACACTCCATTCCCAATCATCAAATCCCATAGAACCAGTTATAATTTGTTTTACTTGGCCTGCGTATTTGCGTCCGGTGAAACTATGTTCATACATAAGTTGACGACGCTCATCAAACGGTAACATATACCAGTTGTCATTACCTTCACGTCGCTTATCCATTGGGTAGAAACAAATATGTTCCCAATCTGGTAATTTTGGCTTCAATCTAGCACGAACTCCTGGATTTTCTTCAGGGTTTTCGCCTTCTTTAGTCATATATTTAGATAATTCTACGACAGAAACATAGGAATAGCTTGGTTTTGTAAATTCTGCAAATTTAGATTTGTTAAATTTTAATTCGATTTCACCAAGTTCTTGCATCGTTGGTCGCAATATCATTAATAATATATCTGCTTTTTGTCCCATAATAGAATAAAATGCATGACTACCTTCTCGTGCTTCCGCAACGACTTCCCATGATGTGAGCATTTCTTGTAATTCTGTGACTGCTTGTTCTCTATCTTTTTCAGTGGCTTGTTTCCATTTTGTCCAATCAATTGTACGTAAATCATGTAAACAATACCAACCGTCCATTGTTTCTACTGCTTCTGGCATGACTT
Organism: Gracilibacillus sp.; assembly: GCA_029268495.1. Classification (GTDB taxonomy): domain Bacteria; phylum Bacillota; class Bacilli; order Bacillales; family Amphibacillaceae; genus Gracilibacillus; species Gracilibacillus marinus. The sequence goes on along the minus strand of JAJUGF010000119.1, from coordinate 2,277 downwards.
TCGCTCCTTTTCTCTATAAAAAGTATCTATTGCTTCTCGTTTTAATATAACATATTTGGGGAAAAATAATCATTAGATATACAAGCATGCGATGTAGCTTTATGTCCATTTTTTGAACAGAAAAAGAAATTTGCATTTAAAAACGCATACATTTTGTCTTTTACTTTTATTATTACACAAAGTATCGTATCATATAATACAGATGAATAATTTGGAGGGTTAACCAATGAGTGATTTATTTACAGATGTGAAGAATAGATTAGCAGGAAACGTAAGAAAAATCGTATTCCCAGAGGGTTTAGATGAAAGAATTTTAACTGCAGCTAGCAAGTTAAGTGAAGATGGAGTTGTACAACCTGTATTAGTTGGGGAAGAAGAAAAAATAGAACAGAAAGCACAACAATTAGGTGTGAATGTATCCGATGTTACCATCATTAATCCAGCAACATATGCAGACTTCGATGCGATGGTACAGGCATTCGTAGAGCGTCGTAAAGGAAAAGCAACAGAAGAAGATGCACGCAAGATTCTATTAGATGAGAACTATTTTGGAACAATGTTAGTATACATGAATGAAGCGGACGGACTTGTAAGTGGTGCAGCACACTCTACTGCAGATACTGTGCGCCCTGCATTACAAATTATTAAAACTAAACCAGGTGTAAAGAAAACATCTGGTGTATTTATCATGGCTCGTGAAGAAGAAAAGTATGTTTTTGCAGATTGTGCAATCAACATCTCACCAGATAGCCAAGACTTAGCAGAAATTGCAGTGACGAGTGCAGAAACAGCACAATTATTTAATATCGATCCGCGTGTGGCAATGTTAAGTTTTTCTACAAAAGGATCAGCAAAATCACCTGAAACGGAAAAAGTAGCAGAGGCAGTAAGTATTGCAAAAGAATTAGCACCAGAATTAGTATTAGATGGTGAATTCCAATTTGATGCAGCATTTGTTCCATCTGTTGCAGAGAAAAAAGCACCAGGTTCTGTAATTAAAGGGGATGCGAATGTATTTGTTTTCCCGAGCCTTGAAGCTGGTAACATTGGTTACAAAATTGCACAACGTCTAGGTGGATTTGATGCAGTTGGACCAATTTTACAAGGATTAAATAAACCAGTAAATGATTTATCGCGTGGATGTAGCGCGGATGATGCATACAAACTAGCCCTAATTACAGCAGCACAAGCACAGTGAGAATTTTCTCGCTGTGTTTTTTTAATGACGCGCTGTTTTCTAATATGTAGTAAAATGCTATATGAGAGGTGGATTGCGATGATCAAAATCAAACAAATGACTCTATATAGATTACGAATGCCATTACGTACCCCTTTTTTAAATTGGAGAGAGCAAGTGAAAGAAAAGGATTTGTATATTTGTGAACTAGTAGACCAAGATGGTGTGACTGGATATGGCGAATCTGTTGCATTTGATTCTCCTTGGTATACAGAGGAAACTACAGAAACCGTCCATTATATAGCAAAGACATATTTAAAACAGCTATTAAAGGAACCTTTTTCACACCCAAGCGAATTTATTGAACGGGCTAACGTTATTAAACGAAATCATATGGCTAAAGCGATGGTGGAAGGAGCATTATGGGATATATTTGCAAAGAGATTAGAAAAGCCGTTATATCAAGTGCTCGGTGGGGTAAATCCAACAGTGGATGTCGGTGTTGCTATTGGAATGAAACAAACAGATGATGAGACATTAGATGCAATCGGACAAGCGGAAAAAGACGGGTATAAACGAATAAAATTAAAAGTTAGCAAGAAAAATGATCTTCGTTTGATAAAAAAAATACGAACAAAATTTCCGATGATGCCATTAATGATGGATGCGAACGGAGCTTACACAATCCATGATATAGAACACGTGAAGAAATTCGATCACTACAATTTATTAATGATTGAGCAACCATTTCACCCTGAAGACTTTGTTGATCATAAGTATTTACAGGAGCAATTACATACACCTGTTTGCTTAGATGAGAGTATTCATACGATACAAGATGTTCGAACAGCGATTGCGTTAGAAAGTTGTCGTATTATTAGTGTGAAATTAGGAAGAGTAGGTGGATTTAGAAATGCATTAACCATTCATGATCTCTGCCAAAAGCATCAAATTGGGTTATGGACAGGCGGTATGTTAGAAGCAGGAATTGGAAGAGCACAAAGCTTAGCGTTAGCAACATTACCTGGGTTTACCTATCCTGCAGATCAAGCAGGTGCGGATAGATATTGGGAAAAAGATATTCTATCAGAGGAAATAAT
>JAJUGF010000118.1 GCA_029268495.1 Gracilibacillus sp. | reverse complement strand
TTGTCATGTGAAAAAACCTCCATATACATAATAAAAGCGCTCTATTCGCAGAGCGGTAATAGTAAGTGAATAATTGCAAACAATACTATATATTGATTCGTTGTTTGTTTTTCAATCTATATATTGTATTCTATCGTATAATCTCTTTTTTGACAACAAAAAAATATGAGCTGATTTTCGCTAAAGATAATCAGCTCTATCTTGTTAATTGTTGATGCAACGTATTTAATTATAACTAGCAGGGACTTTTTGTTCAAGATAAATGACAAGAAAATGAGTAAAAAGATTTATAATTTTTTATCATCAAGTCATTAAATCATTAGCGTGTATATTGAATTGCATGTAATCTAGCGAATATGCCATTTTTCGCTAGAAGTTCTTCATACGTTCCTTGTTCAGCAATGCCATCTTTTGTAACGACAACAACTCTATCCGCATCCTTAATTGTTGCTAGTCTGTGTGCAATCACTAGTGTTGTTCTATTTGTAGCCAATTCGTCTAATGATTGTTGAATAAGACGTTCTGTTTCAGTATCGAGTGCCGATGTTGCCTCATCTAATATAAGAATTGGTGGATTCTTTAAGAAAGTACGAGCAATCGCTAATCTCTGTTTTTGTCCACCTGATAATTTTAGTCCACGCTCACCAATCTGCGTATCATATCCATCAGGTAATTGTTGAATGACTTCGTCTAAATGCGCCTTTTTAGCTGCAAGGTAAATTTCGTCATCTGTTGCATTTCTGTTCCCATACGCAATATTTTCTTTAATAGTACCTGTAAATAAAAATACATCTTGTTGTACAATTCCAATTTGGGCGCGTAAAGAATGTTTTGTTACATCTCTTATATCTATTCCATCAATGGTTATTGCACCATCATCTACATCATAAAAACGAGGAATTAATGAACAGATTGTCGTCTTTCCTGCACCGGAGGGTCCAACAAATGCTACAGTTTCTCCGCTTGTTATTTGTAAATCGATATTGTTTAATACGGTTTGGTATTTGTCATAAGAAAAACTAACCTGATTAAATTGAATATTTCCAGTTAGGTGATCGACTTTCTTTGCGTTTGGTCTATCTATAATTTCAGGGGCTTTTTTGATTAATTCTTGGAAACGTTTAAAGCCAGCCATCCCTTTAGGATACAATTCGAGTAATGCACTAACTTTATCGATTGGTTTAATCAATACATTTGTATACAATACAAAACCAACTAATTCTCCGTAGTTTAATTGGTTAGTAAATACAAACCAAGCGCCCACAACCAATACGACAAGTGTAAGTAATCGTGTCATCATATACATACTAGAATGCGTTGCGGCCATAATTTTGTATGCATGAATCTTTTCTTTACGAAATTTCCCGTTGTCTATCTTGAATCGGTTAATCTCAAATTCCTCATTTGTAAAAGATTGTACGACACGGACACCAGAGACTGCATCTTCTACACGTGCATTGACGTCAGCAATATTGCTATACATATTACGCCATGCACGATTCATCGCAAAATTACAAAATGTCACGAGTGCAATTAATAAAGGAACCATGACTAAGGCGATTAGTGCAAGCTCAGGATTGATGGTAAACATAATCCAAAATGCACCAGTAAAAGTCATGATAGAGATGAAAGCATCTTCTGGACCATGGTGTGCTAGTTCTCCAATGTCAAATAAATCATTCGTGATTCGACTCATAATATGTCCTGTTTTCGTATTATCAAAAAAACGAAAGGATTGTCTTTGGACATGTGTGAATAGTTCTTCGCGCATATCTGTTTCTATATTAATTCCTAGTTTGTGCCCTAAGTAACTAACAATGAATTGTAAGAAAGTACTTAATATATATACGAGCAATAAAAGAATAGAAACAGTTACAATTACATTCCAATCTTTTCCTGGTAATAGGTCATCAATAAACCATTGAACTGCAAGAGGAAAAGCAAGTTCTAACAATGCGACAAATACCGCACTAGAGAAGTCAATAATAAAAAGCCGCTTATGTGGCTTATAGTAAGAAAAAAATTGTTTGATCATCTGTAGCAATACTCCCTTATGAAATTGTGTGAAGTCATTATATCAGAAAAAAGAAAACATTGCTTTCTTAAAGAAACCAACTTATGTAAAAGGAATAGATGGATTGTAAATCTATGATAGCGAATTGCAAATTTTATGCTACAATAGTTTTATATTATGTTGTAGACGAAATGGAGGATGACATCATGTTGTTAGGCGCAATTGAAGCAGGTGGAACAAAATTTGTTTTAGGTGTAGGGAATGAAGCTGGAGAAATTCTTGACAAGCTGACAATCCCGACTGAACATCCTGAAATCACTGTTCCTAAAATCATCGCATTTTTTGAAGATAAGGGAATCGAACGTTTAGGATTAGGTGGATTTGGACCAATTGATATTAATAAAAATAGTGATACATATGGTAAATTACAAAAAACACCTAAAGTGGATTGGGTAGATTATCCATTAGGAGATGTGTTAAAAGATACATTGGGTGTTCCTGTTGTGATTGATACGGATGTGAATGTTGCTGCAATGTCAGAAGCAAAATGGGGAAATGCAAAAGATGTAGATACTTGTTTGTACATTACAGTTGGGACAGGTATTGGCGCTGGTGCTTACTTCCATGGTCAAACATTGAAAGGGTTATCGCATCCAGAAATGGGACATATTAAAGTCCAACGCCATCCTGATGATACGTATAGAGGTACATGCCCATACCACAGTGATTGTTTAGAAGGAATCGCTGCAGGACCATCATTAGAAAAACGTTGGGGAAAGAAAGGGCATGAATTAGCAGATGATGCGAAAGTATGGGAAATGGAAGCATATTATTTAGCACAAGCACTTACTAATTATATCTATATCTTATCACCTGAACGAATTATTATGGGTGGGGGAGTAATGAAGCAAGCGCAATTATTTCCGTTAATCAGAAAAAATGTTTTAGAGATGCTAAATGGATATGTAAGTTCTCCGTACCTTACAGAGAAAGAAATCGATCAATATATTGTTCCACCAGGATTGACAGATGAAGCTGGTGTAAAAGGTGCATTATACTTAGCAATCCATGGATAAAATCTGAGGCCGTTTTGAGATAGAATCCACAGGTTGCATGAGGGTATATAGAAAGCCATATCTCAATCGGGGTATGGTTTTTTAATTATGTGGTAGTTTGAATGAGTATAGTTGCTATATATAAAGAAAGTAGGGTAATAACTTGGAAAATCGTGATAAGTTGATGAAGGAAATAGGAGAAAATGAAATGGCATTCCCTTTAACATTTAAGGAATGGGAAGATGTAGCTAAAGAAAAGATGATTACAGGTGGATATCAATATGTATCTAAAGGAGCTGGAAGTGAAGAAACAGCAAAAAGAAATCGCACTGCATTAGAGAAATGGTCTATCATACCGCGGATGTTGAATGATGTATCCACAGTGGATGTAACTACCGAATTATTTGGTAATAAGTATGCTAGCCCTTTTTTATTATCACCAATCGGTATGCAAAAATTAGCGCATACTAATGGAGAGATAGCAACGGCACAAGCATGTAAGAAATTCATGGTTCCATTTATATTAAGTACGGTTTCTAGTTGCTCGATAGAAGAAGTAGCAGAAGTGTCAAATGGTCCGAAATGGTTTCAATTATATTGGTCGCATGAAAACCCTGAAGTATCTTATAGTATGATCCATAGAGCAGAAAAAGCTGGATATGAGGCAATAGTTGTAACGGTGGATACAGTGATGGCAGGCTGGAGAGAAGGAGATATGAAAGCAGGATTTTCTCCGTTATCATTAGGGTATGGGTCAGGTAATTACAAAACAGATCCTGTCTTTATGGCATCACTGAAAGATAAAGAAGAACAATCAATTATAGAAGAAATTCTCACACATATCCAACATCCACAATTAACATGGGATGCGATTGCTGAGATAAAGAAACGTACAACGTTACCTATTATATTGAAAGGTATCTTGCATAAAGAAGATGCACTACTAGCAGTAAAATATGGTGTGGATGGAATAATTGTATCGAATCACGGTGGTAGACAGCTAGATGGAGTGATTGCTTCGATTGATGCATTAGCTGAAATCAAAGAAGTGATAGATAAACAAATACCTATACTATTTGATAGTGGAGTCCGTCGAGGAGTGGACGCAGTAAAAGCATTAGCAATAGGAGCAGATGCGGTATGTATAGGGAGACCATATTTATATGGTTTAGCAGCACATGGTAAGGTAGGCGTAGAGAAAGTAATCGAGCGATTCATCCAAGAAACAGAAGTAACATTAGGATTAGCGGGAATTGCAAGATTAGCTGAAATAGAAAGATTAGGAATGAAAAGAGAAAAGTAGTAGTATAGAGAAAAAGCATAACAAGATGTTGGCTACTGTAAAAAGAATGTGGATATATACATTTCACAATTCGACATCTTGTTATGTTTACAAGAATTAACCTTTTAACATTGCTTGAAAAATATCAACAGGAAACAATAGTGTATCTTCATTTACTATGGAATCTTTGGCTTTAATATTATCCATCTCCATGTGTAACTTTTCCATCTTTTGATCTAATAATGTAGCTTGTTCTGCAGCTTCCTTTAATTCTTCTTTTAGCTTGCTGGGCACTTCTTTATTATATTTATAATAAATTTTGTGCTCAAGACTTGCCCAAAAATCCATTGCAATTGTACGTATCTGAATTTCCACATAGACATTTTCGACTCGATCAGACATAAAAATAGGAACTTGAATGATGAGATGTAAACTTCTATATCCATTAGGTTTGGGATTTTTAATATAATCTTTTACTTCTATTAATGTAATATCTTTTTGACTTGTTAACATATTACAAATTTCATAAATATCTTTTGTAAAGGAACAATTGATGCGAATCCCAGCAATGTCCCTTATATGATGTTGAATGGAGGGAATAGATAATTCCAATCCTTTCTTCTTTACTTTCTTTAAGATACTTTCGGGTGATTTCACTCTAGATTTTATATGCTCTATTGGATTATACTCATGCATATATTGAAATTCTTCCTGTAATATATGGAACTTTGTGTTCACTTCTTCTAATGCGAACTTATATGCCATCATAAATCGAATTAAGTCTACTTTTAAGTGTTTTAATTCATGTCCTTCTTGTACCATCTGTAATTCCTTCCTTTACCTAGATGTCTTGTACGAATGAACTATCACTATGCTTTTTACATGATAGTATTCTTTTCTATTTATATTATGAATTGCAATGATATGGAAGTCAACGAACAGGATATATGACAATGGAAAGGAACGATAAATGTGAACAAATTTTAACTAAATATAACGTATTTCTTTTTCATCTATAGTGTGATATGATAATAATAACAACGTTGTTAATTAGAAGAGGTGAGTGTTTGACAGAGGTTTTACTTATTTTTAAAGATATTATTTTACCTGTATTCATTTTATTAGTCATTGGCTATATTCTTTATGTAAAGTTCACTTTAGATATTGCAACACTATCAAAGTTAAACATTTACTTTGTTGTACCAGGATTTATTTTTGTTAAATTATATACAGCTACATTTGAATGGTATTTATTTGTACAAATATTGCTTTTTTTCGTCTTACTTGTTGTTGCACTCTTTTTTATTGCAGCTGGACTTGCAATTTTAATGAAATTCAAGGATGGGAAGCAGCTAACTTTCACGAATAGTGTCTTATTTTTTAACTCTGGTAATTATGGTGTACCTGTAAATGATTTAGCATTTAAGAGTGATCCATTTGCAATGTCTGTTCAAGTGATTGTTTTAACATTACAAAATATTTTTCTTTTCTCTTATGGTATATTTTCATTAAGAGCACAACGGGAAGGTAAATGGAGAGCAGCACTTGGTTATTTTAAAATGCCTGTCTTGTATGCAATGCTTGCTGGTGTTTTATGTAATACTTTAAACCTAGCGATACCTGATCCAATCCTTGTTTCTGCAACATATATATCTAATGCAATGGTTGCGCTTGCACTAATCACTTTAGGTGCGCAAGTAGCACGTTTGAAGTTCAATATTCGGTTAAAAGCTGTCTATATAAGTGCCATATTGCGTCTTATAGGTAGCCCGATTATCGCTTATTTCTTGATTCAATTATTTCAACTAGACGGAATATTAGCAAAAGCATTGTTTATTGCTTCTGCAATGCCAACATCTGTGAATAGTGCAGTGATAGCAGAAGAATATAATAGTTATCCAGATTTAGCAGCACAGACAGTTTTGTTCTCTACTATTGTCAGTATGTTTACCGTTACAGCGACAGTCTATTTAGCGCAAATACTATTTTAAACTAATAAAAGGAGAGCATGTAACATGAGTATTTTGTATGATTTAGTAAAAGACATACCCATTCCAAAAATGGTGAAAGTAAAACAACATTTTGATAATGAACAAATAGAAGATGTAACAAAACAGCTCCAAGAAGCACTCCAAAAGAAAGAAGTACACAAAGGTATTAAGAAAGATATGGAGATTGCTGTAGCTGTTGGAAGTCGTGGATTAGATAGATTAGTAGAGACGACGAAAGTAACGATAGATTATCTGAAACAACATGGTGCTCGTCCTTTTATTGTACCATGTATGGGGAGTCATGGTGGAGCAACTAGCCATGGACAAAAAGCGGTGTTAGAGCATTTAGGAGTGACAGAAGAAGCGGTAGGTGCAGAGATTCGTTCTTCAATGGAAGTCATTCAGATTGATGAATTAGAGAATGGATTACCAATTTATGTCGATAAGCTTGCTTCAGAAGCTGACGGAATTGTCGTAATTAATCGCGTCAAGCCACATACAGCCTTTCGTGGACCTGTAGAGAGTGGTATTATGAAAATGATTAGTATTGGTTTAGGTAAACAAAAAGGCGCAGAGGCTTGTCATCAATTAGGGTTTAAATATATGGCAGAGAATGTTCCAGCAATGGCCAAAATTATCATCGATAAAATGCCAATTCTATTTGCAGTAGCAACAGTAGAGAATGCGTTTGATAGAATTGCTTTACTGGAAGTGTTGTTACCTGAAGAAATAGAACAGAGGGAACCTGAGTTACAAAAAATAGCTAAACAATCCTTACCAAAGTTATTCTTTGACCAAATTGATGTTCTTGTTATTGACGAAATAGGAAAAAATATTAGTGGAGATGGGATGGATCCGAATATAACAGGAAGGTATCCAACACCTTATGCTTATGGTGGTCCTGATGTCAGTAAAATGGTTGTATTGGATTTAACAAAACAAACAGAAGGAAACGCAAATGGAGTAGGAACAGCCGATTTTACAACACAAAAATTAGTTGACAAAATGAATCGAGAAGTAACATATGCTAATGGATTAACATCAACAGTCGTTGGACCGACGCATATCTCTACAGCAATGCCAAATGACAAAACTGCCATTCAAGCA
>JAJUGF010000117.1 GCA_029268495.1 Gracilibacillus sp. | reverse complement strand
TAAATCTAGAATAATATAATATTAGCACGATTTTTCAGAAATGCTAGTTATTTTTTTAATATTTATTTATAGGAATTTATATAGTAAAAATAAGTGTTCTAGTCTCTACGTTTCTAACCGGGCACTTACGCTTTTGCTTCATCCAGCTCCAGTGCCCAGAAACTAGGAGACTTCACGCATCAACGGTCAATAAGTCATCATCGATTCGCAAGCTCATCGTGATTCCTTTATTTCAGTTGATGCGTTCCAGTCTCTACGTTTCTAACCGGGCACTTACGCTTTTGTATTAAAAAGTTAATTTTATGTTAAATAATGTAACGTTTTTCTTTAAATTGTTTTTTTTCTATCATAATTTAGTAATATAGAAATAGAATAAATATGTTACTTATTTAAACTAGACACCTCTTCATATATAAGAACTTTCTTAATCCATTTTAGCTTTGCTATTTCATTTGTAGGAGGAATGTAAATGATTCTGGAAAAAAGTGTAGTAGAATATTTAGACAATTATCACATTGGCAAATGCTATAACAGTTATGAATATTTTGGGGCACACATGATACATGCAAAAGAAAGAAAAGGTGTTCGCTTTACATTATGGGCACCAAATGCATTAGCTGTATCTGTTGTTGGCTCGTTTAATGAATGGGATGACAATATTCATCAGATGGAACGATTAAATGATAATGGAATATGGCACTTATTTATTCCGAGTATAAAAGAGGGAGAACAATATAAATATAAGTTAATTTTGCCTGATGGGAGACATATATATAAAGCAGATCCATATGCTTTCCATTCAGAAGTAAGACCAGGTACATCATCGATCATTGTTGATTTGAATCAATACAACTGGAATGACTCCTCATTCCTTCAAACTAGACAAGCATATAATCCTCTCACTTCACCAATCAATATTTATGAAATACATCTTGGATCATGGAATGTTAAAGAAAACAGTACATTAGAAGATGACATATATAAATCACTACACCCGAAGTATTTTTATTCCTACCGTGAAATCGCAGACCAATTAATTCCATATTTAAAAGAAATGCATTATAACTTCATAGAAATCTTGCCATTAATGGAACACCCTTTTGACGGATCTTGGGGATACCAAGTGACTGGTTATTATAGTATGACAAGTAGATACGGAACACCTCAAGATTTAATGTATTTAATTGATACGTGTCACCAAGCTAATATTGGCGTTATTTTTGATTGGGTACCTGGACACTTTTGCCGAGATGAACATGGACTGCTATATTTTGACGGCACGCCATTATATGATGGTATCGATCATCCGAACTGGGGTACGAAGAAATTTAATTTCTATCGAAGTGAAGTAAGGAACTTTCTTATTTCCAATGCTTCCTTTTATTTCGAAAAATATCATATTGACGGGATTCGAGTTGATGGTGTGACTTCCATTTTACAAATGAATTTTGGCTTAGACAATGAAACATATGTAAATGAATATGGGAATGGTGAAGACTTACATGGTGTTGCGTTTTTAAAAGAATTAAATACTGAGGTTTTTAAGAAGTATCCATATGCAATCATGGCAGCAGAGGAATCTTCTAGTTGGCCGCTTGTGACAGCCCCTGTAGAAGATTCAGGATTAGGCTTTAATTTGAAATGGAAAATGGGTTGGATGAATGACACGTTACAATATATTTCAATGGATCCACTATTTCGAAAAGGATCTCATGACTTGATCACATTTTCAATGCATTACGCTAATAGTGAGAATTTCTTATTACCATTTTCACATGATGAAGTAGTGCATGGAAAGAAATCCATGATTGATAAATGTCCTGGAAGTTACGAGGATAAGTTTCTCACATTAAAGTTGACGATGCTCTATCAAATCACGCATCCAGGTAAAAAATTAAACTTTATGGGGAATGAAATTGCACAATTTATAGAATGGCGATATTACGAACCAATTGAGTGGTTCTTGTTAGAATATGATGCACATCAACGCTTTCATCATTTCATCAAAACAATCAATAAACTGTATCTACAGGAAAAGGCACTATATGAAAAAGATTATTGTGATGAAGGTTTTCAGTGGATTGATGCAGATAACTGTAGTCAAAGTATCTTTAGTTATATTCGTTATTACAACAAAGAAGACTTCATTATCGTAATCTTAAATTTCACACCTGTTGGATATGATGAATTTCGAATTGGTGTGCCATATGAAGGGGAATATCGTATATTGCTTGAAACAAAGCATGAACCATTTCGGAAAACAAAAATAAAATATGTGAAGACAGAAGAAGTGCCAATGCACAACTTTGAACAGTCTATTACAATTTCACTAGATGGGTTGCAAGGAGTATTAATAAAGAAGAAACGTACAAAAAAATCATAAAATTGCTTGAGATATGAGGGACCCACGATGAAGAATAATGAGCTAAGACCATATGAGATATTTTTAGATCAATATGTTAAAAATCTTGTACCGATAGATAAGGTTGAGGGATTTGATATAAGACCAGGATTTTTTGATGAGTATGGGACGACATTGATTCCAGGTGGAGTTAGTTTTACTGTGCACTCTCAGCATGCAACTAGTTTTAAGCTAGCATTATTTAAACCAAGAGAAGAAGATCCTTACGCTATTATTCCGTTTCCTGATAATTACCGTGTTGGCAATGTATACTCGATGATTGTATTTGGTCTAGACATAGAAGAATTTGAATATGCATATATTGTAGATGGTCCGTATCATCCTAGTCGAGGATTAATATTTGATAATACCAATTACCTTTTAGATCCATACGCAAAGGCAGTGACGGGACAAAGCAAATGGGGACAAAAGCCGGCATATGGGATGAGTTATCGTGCTCGAGTTGTTGCGAATGTGTTTGATTGGAAAAAAACAAAAGCACCACATCTTCCAATTGAAGATTTAATCATTTACGAGTTACATGTACGAGGTTTTACCAAACATAGTAGTTCTGAAGTGAAGAATGGCGGTACTTTTGATGGTTTAATAGAAAAAATACCATATTTAAAAGAATTAGGAGTAAACGCAGTAGAGTTAATGCCAATTTTTGAATTTGATGAAATGAGTGGCATGCGAATACACAATGGAAAGAAATTATACGATTATTGGGGATATAACCCTATTTCTTTCTTTTCGCCAAATACCGCATATAATTCCAATCAAGAACATAATAAAGAAGGTACCGAACTAAAGAGTTTAGTTAAGAAAATGCACGAGAATGGAATAGAAGTAATCTTAGATGTTGTATTTAATCATACAGCAGAAGGCAACGAACAAGGACCAAGTATTAATTTAAAAGGGTTCGATAATAGTGTTTATTATATGTTAACGCCTGATGGACATTATTTTAACTTCAGTGGTTGTGGCAACACATTAAACTGTAATAATCCTATTGTAAGACGAATGATTATCGATTGTTTACGTTATTGGGTGATTGAGTACCGAATCGATGGGTTTCGATTTGATTTAGCTTCCATCTTAGGAAGAAGTGAAGATGGCTCGCCTATGAATAATCCGCCACTTCTACAGAATTTAGCATTTGATCCTATTCTTTCAAATGTAAAATTAATTGCAGAAGCATGGGATGCGGGAGGTTTATATCAAGTAGGAACATTTCCAGATTGGAATCGTTGGTCAGAATGGAACGGGAAGTATAGAGATGATGTGCGATCTTTTCTAAAAGGAGATAGTGGACTTGCGCATACAGTCTGTGATCGAATTGGTGGCTCACTTGATTTGTACCCACCTGAAACTAGATTTAATAGTGCGTCGGTGAATTTTATTACATGTCATGATGGGTTCACATTACATGATTTATATAGTTATAACGATAAGCATAATGAAGCAAATGGATGGGATAACAAAGACGGAGAGAGTCATAATCATTCATGGAACTGTGGAATAGAAGGTGTAACGGACAATGAAGAAGTTAACCAATTAAGAAAACAAATGATACGAAATGCGTTTACAATTCTTTTAATGAGCAGGGGCACACCGATGATTTTAGCAGGGGACGAATTTTTACGTACCCAACAAGGTAATAACAATGCATATTGTCAAGATAATGAGATTTCATGGGTGGATTGGACCTTGTTTGAAGAAAATCAAGAAATGTTTGCATTTGTAAAATACTTAATCCATTTGCGTAAAAAGTATCCCATTGTACGAAGAAAAACAAAAAGTGCACAAAGTCATTATCCTCATTTCTCTAAACATGGTATTCATCCGTGGCAGTTAAGTGACTGGGAAGAAGAAAGAGTTGCTGGTGTCATGTTTGCAGGTAGAGATGGAGAGAACACAGTGGATATATACGCATATATCTTGATAAATAGTCATTGGGAAGAGCATAAAGTAGAATTGCCACAATTACCAGAATACTATCATTGGAAACTAGAAATAGATACGCACGCTTGTGACATGAACACAATGCGAAAAGTACAACAAGTGATACAAAACACAACTATTTCTATACCACCCAGAAGCTGCAAGGTATTTTTTTCTGCATATTTACCATTGTAAGTGATTATAAATACTATTTGTGGCGAGAACAAAATGCGAATATTGGAGGGTACCATTGATGAAAAAGGCGAATACAATAGCGATGTTACTAGCGGGTGGACAAGGTACGAGACTAGAAGATTTAACCATCAATAACGCAAAACCTGGTGTGATGTTTGGGGGGAAATATCGAATTATTGATTTTAGTTTAAGCAATTGTTTTCATTCAGAGATTTATACAGTTGGAGTCATGACACAGTATAAACCATTGTTATTAAATCGCTATATTGGAAATGGGAATGCATGGGCATTGGATAAAATGAACCAAGGTGTGTATATTTTGCCACCATATATGAGGGAAAATAATGCAGAATGGTATAAAGGAACAGCAGACGCAGTATACCAAAATATTGAGTTTATTGAAATGTTTGAGCCTGAATATGTTTTAATCCTTTCTGGTGACCATATTTATCAAATGGATTACTCTAAAATGATCGAACAAGCAGAAGAAACGAATGCTGATTTGGTTATATGCACGCGTGAAGTAGCTTTAGAAGAAGCTAGTCGCTTCGGCATTGTGGAATTAAATGAAACGAATAGAATTATTGATTTTGAAGAAAAACCTAATGAGCCAAAAAACAATCTTGCATCAATGGGAATTTATGTATTTAAATGGACGGTATTAAAAGATGTCTTACTGACAGATCACAGCAACGAACATTCATCTAATGATTTTGGGCACGATATCATTCCAAAACTTATTACGGATAACAAACGTGTTTTTGCGCATATATTTCATGGATATTGGCGAGATGTTGGAACAGTAGATAGTTATTATAAAGCGAATATGGATTTACTTAAGAATAGAGACGATTTTAATTTGACAAGTGAACATTTACGGGTATATTCCAATAACCCGAATCGAGAACCACATTTTATTGGAGAGCATGCAATGATACATAATAGCTTAATCGCTGATGGATGCTATATTAATGGAAATATTGTGCAATCGATTATTAGTCAGGATGCTATCATAGAAGAAGATGCGATTATAAAAGAATCTATTCTATTAGGAAATGTAAAAGTGAGACGAGGCGCTATTATTGAGAAAGCGATTATTGCAGATAATGCAGTAATTGAAGAAAATGCAAGAATCGGAGATGTGCAATCGGACAATGTAACATTGTTTGTTAGGGAGGTACAGTCATGAAGCGCACTGTAGGTATTATTACAAATAGCTCAAATATGACGAATCTCGATGGCTTAATTGGACACAGAAGTATACACACAATACCGATAGGAGGAAAATACAGATTAATAGATTTTCCATTATCTAATCTAGTGAATTTAAATGAAGATATCTATATTGGAGTGATTGGTTCTTATAATTATCGCTCATTAGTGGATCATCTGAAGCAAGGACAAGATTGGAACTTAAGTCGTAAGAGTAATGATTTACTAGTGTTACAAGGAGACAGATCAGTAAAAATTGCACCAGTTGGTAGATTGTCCGTGCAAGATTTTTTAGATAATGAACCATTCTTTGATAAGTTACCAGAAGAAGTAGAGAACATTATTATTAGTGGATGTAATATTGTTGCTAATCTAGAAATGGAAAAAATCTTAGAAGAACACCAAGAGACTAATGCAGATATAACGATGTTGTATAAACAAAATTATCAAGGTTATATGCTTGATCAAGAACTCTTTTTACAATTAGAAAATAATGAAGTGAAAAAAATTTATTATAGTTCTAATAAAGTTCAGAACCAGAATTTATTTATAGATACTTTTATCATAAAAAGAACCGTATTTTTGAACATGTTACGTGAAGCAAAAAGAAGAAGAATCATAGATTTTATAGAAATAATACAGCAATGTTTGGATCAAATTCATATCCATAGTTATCCTGTATCAGGTTACGTGAAAATGATTCATTCCTTACAAGCATACTATGAATGTTCGATGGAATTAATTAAGTGTGCGACACATGTAGAATTGTTTAAGAATCAAAGGAAAATATATACAAAATCTAAAGACAATCATCCGACTGTGTATGGACAACTAGCTAAAGTAAAAAGAGCGATGGTTGCTAGTGGAGCAATAGTGAATGGGAGTATTGAAGACAGTATTGTGTTTCGAAATACAAATATTGGACATGGAGCAAAAGTGAAAAACAGTATCATTATGCAAGGTGCAGTGGTCGGAGAAGATGCAGTCGTTGTTAATGCAATACTTGATAAAAATGTCAGAATAAGGCCAGGCGAATTTATTACAAGTCATACAACGGAACCTATATTAATAAAAAAGAGATCGGACTGAGAGGAGAGTAGTAATTGAAAATATTATTTGCTACATCTGAAGCATTTCCGTTTGCCAAAAGTGGAGGATTAGGTGATGTTGCGTATGCCTTGCCTAAGACATTGAAAAAGAAAAAAGTAGATATAAGAGCAGTCATGCCATTATATGGAGACATCCCAGAAGAGTTTGTACAAAGAATGGAGAAAATAGGTGATTTTACTGTTCAATTAAATTGGAGAAATCAGCAATGTGAATTGTATTATATTGTTCATGAGAATGTTTTTTGGTATTTTATTAAAAATGATTATTACTTTGGCCGAGGAGGTTTGTACGGGTATTATGACGATGCAGAACGATTTTTATTTTTCTCTAAGGCAATCTTAACATTTATTCCTTTATATGATTTTTGCCCGAATATTATTCATTGTAATGACTGGCAAACAGCGGCAATCCCAATGTTATTGAAGAAGCAATATAATCATCAATTATGCTCGGCAGATTATATGAAGACAATTTTGACGATTCATAATATTAAATATCAAGGAATATATGGAGCGGATACTTTATTTGAACTGTTAGGTTTTTATCCAGAAGATATTACAAGTGAATTAGAATATCATGGTGCTTGTAATATTTTAAAAGCAG
>JAJUGF010000116.1 GCA_029268495.1 Gracilibacillus sp. | reverse complement strand
AGTCCTAAAGTTTTTAACTCTTTTACAAAATCAATCCATTCTTCTTCATGTATTAGCGGTTCACTATTCTCACTTAGTAGCATCGTCACCTTCACTTGTAAGACTTCAGCTAACTTCTCCACAACTTGGATAGAGGGGTTCCCATTTAAATTGCGTTCTAAATTGCTTAAATACGATTTGGATATATTCGCTTTTTCTGCTAATACAGTTAGAGACAACCCTTTATACTTTCGTATTTTCTTAATATTTGTTCCAATCATTCAATAAACCTCAAATCCAATTGATTTATACGATTCTCCTAAATACCTTCATCTCTCAAATACAAATACTTTTCTTCTATTTTTCTCACAATAGATATATCACTCAAGCCTTTTTGAATAATTGTGTCTTTTGTGATAGATAACCTTGGTCTTTCTACATTCACTTTATGTAATGCAGAAAGCCACTCCTGTTTATTTTGTAAAGGTAAACTCATGATTGATCCAGTTTCAAAATTCACTCCTACCTTTATATTTTCAGAGATTAATATTGGTAATCCAGCACATTCCGCCTCTAAAACACTTACAGGCAAACCTTCTTGTATGGAAGGAAAAACAAATACATCAAATGCTTGGACCCAATTTTCTACATCATCTACTGCACCTAATAGATAAACATCATTTTGTAACTGATATTGATCAAGCTTTTGTTTGATTGTTTTCTTTAATGGACCCTCACCAATCAAGACTAATTTCGCATGTGGAACAGTTCTGCGGAAAGCTCTGAATAAATCTATGATATAGCTATGATTTTTTTGACTAGTAAAACCACCTATATGGCCTATTACAAACTGTTTATCTGTTACATTTAATTTTTTTCTATATATCTCTCTTGTTGATGGTGAATAACAAAAATTTTCTAATTCGATGATGTATGGAAATAAATCAGGAGCTTTACTTTTATGAATTACATGATGGATGGCGTCTTTTGAGCTAACAAAATATTCTGTCGCATAAAGTGGTAATGTATGTATACACAATTGATGACGTAATCGCCTAGTTTCATACTGATTTGGGACAAGACTATACATGTGTGCAATTCGAACAGGTATGCGCACTTTCTTTGCTTCTCTGAGAGTAATTGTATTTAGATAATTTAAATGACTGTGGACGATGATGTATGAAGAATGAAGCTTAAAAAATTTTCTTAATGTACGAGTATATTGGAAATAGCCAATTTCCTCTATCGGAGGAATCTGATACATATGGCCACCTAGTTGTTTAATTTCATTATCATATGTGCCATTCCCGCTCGTTAAAAAATCAAATTGTATTTTTTTTCGATCTGTTTTACGGTACAAATTCATTAATAATGTTGGAATACCACTATAATTCATGGCATCAACTATATGCAGTATACGTAATGCACTTTCCATTCATCTACCTCCCATTTATTATAAAGAACATTATATTCTTTATAAAGAACACAACAATATATTCTCACTTTTATACCATTGTGTCAATAAGAAAACGAGCAAACGTATTACTCGTTTACTCGCTTCTAAAATGACTCATTTGTTTTCGTTGTTCTTCTTCCGTTAGGAAATTCATAAAAGTTTGCAACCCCAACTTGGGCTGATTCATAATTAAACCAATATAATCTTTTTTCTTATATTCATTCATTACATCACTTTTTTCAATTCGTTTCACAATATGTTCCAATTCTAATTTTTTTATTTGTTTTTTTATTCTTTTGCTTTCTTTATACAAAGCAAAGCCAATTGCTGCAAGAAGTGCATATATAAGTGTTACTGTCATTATTTCATTAGACAAACCTTCGAAAAAAAGAAAATAAACCAGATTAAATACAGAAATTAATATTAGCGGTGTAGCGAACATCATGTATTTTGTATTTTTTTTCATTAAAGGTCCTATCTTTGTAAATAACTTCTCTAATTCTGTTCTCATAAATGTTGGAATTTCATTTGTCATAAAGGAAAACATCTGTACATTCCTCCTCATAATAGACGATACCCTTATCTTGAAGTAAATAAACATATAATAGGTTACGTCTTACTATATTATATGAGCTATCCGTAAATACAGTCAAAATCTTTGCTTATTATTGTATTACATTACAGAAATGTTTTATCATAGAATCGAGGTGATACATATGAAAATAGCTTGGATTTCAGATATTCATGGAAACGCGCTTGCTTTAGATGCAGTTCTTTCTGATATGAAACAAAGAAATGTAGATGAAATTGTCGTGTTAGGTGATTTATGTTATCGAGGGCCAGAACCAAAACGCGCGTTAGATATGATTAATCAACTAAATACACATGTAATAAAAGGAAATGCGGATGAATGGGTCATTCGTGGAGTGAAAGAGAAAGAAGTGCCTGATTCTAACTTACGTATCATGCAAGAAGAACAACAATGGACTCGAAAACAATTAAATGAGGAAGATATCACATACTTGCAATCCTTACCCAACGAAGTAAAATTGGAACGAAATGGCATACACTTTCACGCATTTCATGCAACACCAACTAGTTTATTCGATGTTGTATCCCCTGATGCAAGTGATGAGATGGTAGAAGCTACATTCTTTAACCATTCCAATGCAGATATCTATCTTTATGGACATATTCATAAAGCGTATGAACGAACAATCAATGGCAAAACAATTATTAACTTAGGTAGTGTTGGGTTACCATTTGACGGCATAAAGAAAGCATCATATGTCTTAATCGAACTTACAGAAACAAGCATTGTCTCATCACATATCCGAGTTTCTTATGATCTAGAAAAAGTATGTCAACAACTACAAGACCTAAATTACCCAAACAAAGAATTTTTGATTGATTTAATTAAAAGCTAAAAGCTAAAAGTGTCCGTTTAGAAACGTAGCGATTGGAGCGAAACAACGGAAATAAAGGAATCACGATGAGCTTGCGAATCGATGATGACTTATTGACAGTTGATTCGTGAAATCGCCTAGTTTCTGGACACTTGTGCTAGATAAACTAAAAGCTAAAAGTGTCCGCTTATAAACGTAGTGATTGGAGCATATCAAATTAAATTATCCTTCGAAATTAGACTTCCATGCCTAATTTTGAAGGTTTTTTTATATTATTTCCTTAAAGATAATAAAAAGGGCTTGCATTTTTGAAATCAATGTTATATGGTTAATTACATAAGTAACTAACCAATAAGGTGGTGAACAAAAATTGTCTGACAGACTAAAAGATGACCAACCAATTTTTCAACAAATCGCAGAATTAATTGAAACAAATATTATAGATGGTGACTTACATGCAAATGATAAAGTTCCTTCAACGAATGAATTCGCAAAACATTTTCAAATAAATCCCGCAACAGCTGCAAAAGGTATCAATTTACTCGTAAGTCAAGAAATTATTTACAAGAAGCGAGGTGTCGGTATGTTTGTAACAGAACAAGCAAAAGAAATCATATTACAAAAAAGAAAAAGTCATTTTTATGAGCAATATATGAGACCACTACTTGAAGAAGCAGATCGTATTCAAGTCCACAAAGATCAATTAATTACATGGATAAAGAAAGGTGGAAAAGTATGAATATTGAAGTAAGCAAATTAAAAAAAGTTTATGGAAAAAAAGAAGCATTAAAAGACATTAATCTTCATCTAAGCGGCAACAAAATTATTGGCTTATTAGGTAAGAATGGTGCAGGAAAGACAACTTTTATGCGCATATTAGCAGGTCACTTCCGTCAATCAAAAGGTGACATTCAAATAAATGAACAGCCAGTATTCAATAATTATGAACAAACAAAAGATATATGTTTTATTATGGAAAGTAACAATTTTTATGAAAAGTTCTCAGTCCAAGAAATCTTAACTATTTCTAGTAAATTCTATCCTAACTGGGATGAATCGTACGCGAATAAATTACTTGATATCTTCCAATTAAATGCTAAACAAAAAATTAAAACTCTGTCGAAGGGTATGTATTCTGCCTTAGGTATTATTATCGGATTATCAAGTAATGCACCTATTACGATTTTTGATGAACCATACATCGGATTAGATGCATCGAATCGATCTACTTTCTATGATTTGTTGTTACAGTCTTATCAACAAAACCCAAGACTTATTATTCTATCGACACATCTAATTGATGAAGTGAGTAAGCTTTTTGAAGAAGTGATTATTTTTCATGAAGGATCTGTGATGTTACACGAATTATCAGAGGAACTAGAGAAAAAACATGCCATTATTAAAGGACGTAAAGAAGAAATTGATCAATATATTAAAAATCGTCACGTCATTCATGAGTCGACAATCCTCGGACAAAAGACAGCTGTTTTATTTGATGAAGAGAAGATAGACGATGAGAGATTTGAAGTATCGAAACTAAATTTACAAGAATTATTTGTATATTTAACAAAAGAGAGGATGAGAGAAATTGTTCACTCAAATTAAGTTTAATTTATATTACTTTTTGAAATACTCATATAAAACTGTACTGACATTTTGGCTAATTTTCTTAGGATTTTTGTTATTCTTTCTTTGTATTACTACCCTGTTTCAGTCTTTCGAAATTGAATTTGTCGGTGTAAATACGTTACCAAGCCTTATTTTTACAGCTATATTCGCAGTATTATTTTTTAAGGAGACATTTCCTGCAATCATTAAGTTTGGTGCCAGTCGTACGAGTTACCTTTTTGCTTATGTGCTATATCTTATTCTATTCACAATTACCATGTCGATTATTAGTAATGTATATTTATTTGCTATGGGATACATTATTGATTTCTTTCATATCGATAACTTCTCGTACTATGGCATAAACATAATGGATCATCAGATTGCTACTTCACAATTAATTCTATACGAGAGCTTTTTGTATATGTTCTTCTTCTTAGTCTTTAATATCGTCGCTGCATTATTATATAAATTCGGTTACAAAGTAAGTATCGTATTTCTCATTATCGTGAGTTTCCCGATTTTTGTTCGATCATTTGCTGATGAGCTATTTCACTTTTTCGCTCAATTTATCATAACAGAAAAAGAATATAGCCAATTTTCCTTCTTCATTCTATATATTATACTCATAGGAATATTATGGCTTATTGTTAGAAATCAAAGTATAATAGATAAGATTACAAATAAGTAATGTAAGTTACGTGTCATTCTAAGTAGTTCAGTTTTAAGAAAAACTACTTATAATAAAATATTTAAAAAGTACACGTCACTATCATTTCATAGCAATAGTGGCGTGTTTTTTTATACTATTATTCTAATCCCGGGAATCCTTGTTGTTTCATTACGTCATAAATAATAATTGCAGCTGTGTTAGATAAATTCAATGAGCGTACTTTATCTGTCATATGAATTCGTAAACATTGCTCTTCTTTACCTACAAGCAATTCTTTCGGGATGCCATTTGTTTCCCTACCAAATACAAAGAATAAATCCTTTTCTCTATCACTGAAATCATAATCTGTATAATATTTCCCACCAAAGTTCTCAATATAATAAAATTCACCATCTTGATATTTCTGATACATTTCTTCTAATGAATCATAATAATGTATTGTTACATCATGCCAATAATCAAGTCCTGCTCGACGCAACATTTTATCGTCTGTTGAGAATCCTAATGGTCGAATAAGATGTAATTGCACATTTGTTGCTAAACACGTTCTTGCAATATTACCTGTATTCGCAGGGATTTCTGGTTGAAATAAAACTACATGTACTGCCAATTGTAATCCACCTCTATATAGTGAGTCTTCAATCAGGCAGAGGAATGGACTCCACCGATTGATTGCGCAACTTATCATCAATTTTACATTTACGATTATTTACATTTTGATAAGCTAATTGCCTTCATTATTATAGCATATGTCAAAGATAATAGACTATTGAATTAATCTCCAATAAGGAAAAATCGATATTGACATGCTTCCGTCCATGCTAGTGAGTCTTCATAAGTCCAATAACGATTTCGGCTATTATTCGTATGCGCATTTACTAGAGGCATATTCTCACTATCCTTTGCTACGACAATAGTCGAATGATCCCACCTTCCATCTCCTTCAAAATCGTAACAAATGACATCACCAATTTGTAATTTACTCGGATGATCTGTTAATTTTGCATGAAATGTATTCGTATCACTACTTAAATACCAGCGAAAAGCATGTGCAACAGACCAACTAAAACTCCAATTATCTTCCCCCATCCACCAACCTTTATTTCTATTTGGTTGTCCCACCATTGGAATACCTCCAGCACGTAAACATTGAGAAATATAATTCGTGCAATCATTATCTTCAAAATATGGGTAGTTAGGATTAGAATCATTCCACCATCGTTCTGCATATCTCACTGCTTCTCTTCTATCATAATACTGTCTAGATTTCTCATTACTTATCATTCTATAGTATGGAACTTTATTTTTTTGTAATTGATTTGAAAATTCCTCATCTATTATCATTTGTACATTGGAACAAGTTGCCTTTCTCCATTCAGCTTGTTGTTCATGATATAGTCTATCTTGATCCTCTATCATATATTTTTTTAATAATTGATAAATGAATATACAATGGTCTCCCTCCATCCATTCTTTTATTTTTTTAACATGTATGGTTGTTTTTTTTATTGTTTTGCTATACTTTTTGAATACTTTCTTTTTATTTTGTAGTGCAATGAATTCATCCCCTTGTTTCATTTGTATTTTCCAATAATTTTGTAATATAGATATGTGACCCATAGACTTCCTCCTCTTTTACATCTATTTTAACTTTGTAAACAATTCGTTATTTAATTCAAAATTTTGTAAATTTTGAATTTTTCCAAATAAATGTTGGTATTATATTTGTATAGAGAGGAGGGAAATGTTATGAAGAAAAAATGGCTATCTATTCTGTTTTTAGCTATTTTCTCAACAAGTGTTCTTACTGCTTGTGCAGAAGATAGAGATGAGACAGAAAATCCAGAACAAGAAGAAAATCAAACAGAAGAAAACACAGATGATGCAACAGAAGAAGAAGCTACAGAGTAATAGAAACTTTTGTGGAATATATGCAAAGTGGATTCTGCCAATATACTGCTGACAGAATCCACTTTTTCACTTAATCACTAACCAATAGCTGATGAATTAATCTTCACTTTCACGCTCTAAATCTAATAAAAAGACCTTCTTATCTATTCCTCCACCATACCCTACTAATTTTCCGTTCATCCCAATGATTCTATGGCACGGTATAATTATAGAAATAGGATTCTTATTATTCGCTCCACCTACTGCTCTTACAGCTTTTGGTGATTTTACCGCTTCCGCAATATCTTTATAGGATTTGGTTTCGCCAAATGGCACATCTGTGAGTGCTTTCCATACTTTTTGTTGAAAGGGAGTTCCGTAACATACATACGGAATCGTAAAAGATTTTCTCTTTTTAGAAAAATATTCATTTAATTGTTGATGAATAAGTATATGAGCATCTACGTTTCTTTCTAAATTT
>JAJUGF010000115.1 GCA_029268495.1 Gracilibacillus sp. | reverse complement strand
TTACGCTCTAATAGCTCCACTAACCTCTCCATCTTAAAAGCCTCACCATGCTCATTTAATGTATCTGTAATACCATCTGTATAAAAAAAGACGATATCCTCATCTAATAAATCGATGGTAAACTGTTTATAAGTAGATGTGGCAAGACCACCAATCATAATCCCGTTAATAAAGGGAATATCTTTCCGTACTTTATTTTTTGTAATTACAATTGGTAAATTGTGACCCGCACTCGCATATGTCAATGTATGGTTGACTGGATCATAATCTGCACATAATAATGTAACAAATGACCCTAAAGTTCTTAAGTCTTGAAACATAAATTCGTTCATTGCTTTTAATGTCTCACTAGGCGAAAAAAAGTGTTCTACACTACTTCTAAACACACCTCTAGTTAAAATCATTAACATCGCAGCTGGTATGCCTTTTCCCATTACATCTCCTATTACGATACGAATATGTCCATTCGGAAGTTCAATAAAATCAAAATAATCACCACCGACTAATCGTGCTGGAATAGAAACACCCGTAATTTCACCTGATTTGATAATTGGCTTTGTTGCATTTAATAATTTCATTTGAATATTTCTTGCTTGTTTCATTTCTCGAGCTAATGTTTTATTTAATTGATTAGGCTCTCTGTTCTCACTGTATTGTATGTGTTGGTGAAACAAAAAGATCATCCTTTCACATGACTGATAATATTTGATACACACCTAATGTTTCTAATGTATCTACTACTTCTTCTTTCCCACCAGCTATCGTCAATTTACTATCGTTTTCATTTGCTTGATGAATCAGATGAATAAACAAACCGACACCTGTGGAATCTATAAAGTCAACTTGCTCGATATCTAGAATGATCTCTTTTATCGTTGCAGGAATTATATACACATCATGCGATATTTCACTGATAGTGGAGTAATCTAATATTCCTTGTAACGTAATTCTTCTTGTTTGTGCATAATCAGAAAGCGATACATGTAAACTCTCTGTCATCGTATATGCTCACTCCTTCTCATTAGGACTTTTGTCTTAAAATTCATATTATGATATTTAGAAAAAATCCACCTCAAATAAAGGTGGATTGTAACTGTATATCATGTAAAACGTTACCTTTCCTACCATTGGTAACCCGGCAATCATAGTCATACGACTTTAGACCCGTGGCTTTGCGTCCTTATCTTTCAATAAGTTTGCCATTATCAATTAGTAGCAATAAAGTGATGTTTAATACATCTATTATTCTATTGCTTTACATTTGATATAACTATATGGATAATTTTCACTTGAATATAGTAAAAAAGTTTTATTTTCTGTTATTGTAAGTGATTACTTGTAGTTAGTCAATACAAGTTAAAAAAATTTACATGTCGATTAGGTATACCAACTTCTTACATGCTAGCTGATTTCATATAAGTAAATCTTTCAACCAATCTCTCATAATCACGCATATATTGTTGCATATTGTCGGATTATTCCGTTATAGCAAACAAAAGTATATGGAAACGCATATATGAGAGAATAAACGTATATATGTATGTAAATGCCAGTTGAGTGTGTAATCACATCCATGATAAAGTAATATAGTTGACTTTTTTTAAAGAAACAACAATTTTTTATGTGACAAGAATAGACGGCATATTGTTGACTGAGTATTTTTCTTTATTAATAGAATAAGATGAATCATCTTTATATAATCAAACAACTTCTTAAAAAAAACGATACACAATCGTTTTTTATTTTGCGTTCGAGCACTAACATTTCCTTTCTTTTAATAAGGCATAACTATTTAGTTTGCTTATCTTCATACTTCTTCTATATGTAATCTATTCTAGTCATTATAAACAATGTAATAAAACAGCAGGAGTGACTGAAAACATGGAATTACAATCAAATCCTCAATTATTATGGTTTATTGGGATTTATGCCATTCTAATGGTAAGTGTAGGTATATACATGTCAAAAAAAGTATCGAATAGTGCTGATTTTATACTAGCAGGAAAAAGTTTAGGTCCTATAGTATTAATGGGTACGTTACTTGCAACATGGACAGGTAGTGGGAGTATCTCAGGTGGTGAAACCTCTGTAGCATATAGCTTCGGAATTATCCCTTCCCTTTTGTTGATGATACCTACAGTGATAGGTATTTTTATCTTGTATATTATTGCACCTAAAATTAGAGCGTTTGGAAAATATACTATTTCAGGCATACTTGAAGCAAAATATGGTTCTACAGCAAGAAATATCGCGAGTGTAATTGTCATCTTAGCATATGTTGGAATTGTATCTTATCAAATGACAGGACTTGGATTTATTTTAAATATTACAACAGGGATGAGTGTTGAATTAGGAACAATTATAGCAGCAATTCTCATTATATTCCTTGCGATGATTGGTGGGTTAAGATCTGTATCTCAAACAGATGCAATCAGCGGATTCTTAATGGTCGGTGGTCTGTTAATAACAGTACCTATTATCATATCTGTTGCAGGAGGTTGGGATACCATTGTATCAAATGTCCCTGAATCCCATCTTACATCAACAGGTGGTTTGACAACAATCCAATTAATGGGGTATTTAATTCCTTCTTTATTCTTATTGTTAAGTGATCAAAATATGTATCAACGTCTAGCAGCATCCAATAGTGATCGTTCATCAAAGAAAGCTGCAATTAGTTGGTTAATTGTTATGTTATTAATATCACCAGCTATTTCGATTATTGCATTCACATCACGTTCGTTATTTCCTGATATCGATCCCGGTATGGCACTAATGGCAACAACTACTGCACTACCTTTAGGAGTTGGTGGGATTTTACTTGCTGCAGCTGCTGCATTTATCATCACAACAGGAAATTCATATTTATTGTCAGCAGCAACAAATATGACGTATGATGTGTATGGAAAATATATCAATAAACACCCCTCTGATAAACAACAATTACTGATGACCAAAGCATTTATTGTTGTGCTTGGGGTTATCTCTTTTCTATTGATTAGTTTCTTCCCAACAGTATTGGAAGTACAAATGTATTCCTATACTGTGTATGGAGCAGGAATCACACCAGCAATTTTAGCTGTATTCTTCTGGAAACGCGTGACAGCAATTGGAGGAATTTCTTCGATGATTGCAGGAGTAATCACTACATTAGTGTGGGAATTAGTATTACAAACACCATTTGAGATAAATAGTTCTGTTATCTCTGTACCTGTTGCAATCATTGTATTAATTATCGTCTCATTAGTAACACAAAAACATTCAAACGTGCAATCATAAGGAGTGTTATACCATGAATCAACGTTTACACAATTTAACCAATTGGTTATCAGACGAAGAAATCGCAGTCGCATTCGTGAACTCAACAGAAAATGTTTTTTATCTATCTAATTTCTATACAGATCCTCATGAACGTTTAATGGGAATTTTTATATGTGAAGGAATGAAACCATTTTTCGTATTACCACAAATGGAAGTCAATCAATTGAAAGATGCTGGATGGTCAAATGACATCATTGGTTATCAAGACCATGAGGATCCATGGAAAAAAATCAACCAAAAATTAGCATCTAGTAAGGTTTTATCTAACGCTACTGTAACGTTCGAAACAGAGTTTTTAACATATAAACGTGCACAAGCATTTTTAAACAACTTTGAGCAACCTACTATTATTCCATTGGAAGATAAGTTAAACCAGATGCGCGTAGTAAAAGAAGATGAAGAACTAGAAATTATCAAACGTGCTGCTGAAATGGCGGATTATGGAGTTAGCGTTGGGATAGAGGCATTAAAAGAAGGCATTACAGAAATGGAAGTACTTGCGACAATTGAGTTCGAATTAAAGAAGAAAGGTATTCGAGAAATGTCCTTCTCCACAATGGTATTATTCGGTGAAAAATCAGGAGATCCACATGGCAATCCAGGAACTCGAACATTACAAAAAGGAGATATGGTTCTTTTTGACTTAGGTGTCGTGTTAGATGGATATTGTTCAGATATTACGAGAACTGTTGCATTCCAATCTGTAAGTGATGAACAAAGAAAAATGTATGAGACAGTTCTTCAAGCACAATTAGCCTCACTTGAAATTAGTAAGCCTGGAACTCGAATTGGCGAACTTGATTTAGCTGCTAGAAATGTCATTACAGAAGCAGATTTCGGCGAATATTTCCCGCATCGAATCGGACACGGTATGGGTATTAATGTTCATGAATTCCCATCGATGAGCCATTTAAATGAAGATCACTTAAAAATCGGCATGGTCTACACTATTGAACCAGGTATTTATATCCCAAATGTAGGTGGCGTAAGAATTGAAGATGATGTCTATATCACAAAAGATGGACACGAGACACTGACCAAATTTCCAAAAGAATTAATGATTGTCGGTTAATTGTTAATAGAGAATAAAGGACATGTACATTTTGCTATAGTACATGTCCTTTTCTTATTTCTTCAATTATTTCCTAGGCAATAATTATCGATATTTGTAGTTATATGCAACAAAAAAACGAACGATGCGTGATATCGTTCGTTTTTAATTTATACTTATTTATTTTATTAGTAAAATCGTTTGAAGCTAGAGAAATGCTTTTTCCAATATGAGTGATCTAGACTTACTACTTCTACTCCATTTGAACCAGCATGAATAAATTGATTATCCCCAATATAAATGCCTAAATGAGAAATACCTTCTTTATATGTTCCTTCAAAAAATACTAAATCGCCTACTTTAGGATTGTTTACATAGAATGAACGATCATAATATCCCGCACTGGAAAAACGACCGATTTTCTTTCCTGCTTGATTATAGACATAATGTATGTATCCACTGCAATCAAAGCCTTCTGGTGTATTACCACCCCATACATAGCTTGTTCCAACTAAACTTTTTGCTACATCAATTAATTTCTTCACATCATAATCAACAGAAGATGGTTCTTCATTTACTGTATTATTTGAATTAGATGGTGGTGTTGTCGTAACAGAATTATTAGAAGTGACCTTTAATTTCTGTCCAACATAAATCATATCAGAACTTAAATTATTCCATTTCTTCAAATTAGCCACTGACACTTTATACTTTGAACCAATACGAGATAGTGTATCGCCTGCTTTTACTGTATAGACAGTTGTGTTCGTTGTTTGCTCATTCGTTGATGGTGTTGTGGAATTAGTATTAGAACTTGTCGAATTATTTGTTGTATTACTAGTTGTAGATTGTTTTACCGTTAATACATTTCCCGGAAAAATTAATGTTGTCTCTAATTTATTCCATTTCATCAAGTCGGCTAGTGATACTTTATGTTTATAAGCAATTCCACTTAATGTATCGCCACTTTTTACAGTATATTTTGTCGATGTTGTCGTCGTTGTTGGTTTTTTATCACTAGTTTGCGTTGTTGGCTGTTTAGTTGAACTTGTCGAATTGTTAGAAGTCCGTTCTGTAATTAGTACTTGATTTGGATAAATAATATCTGATTTTAGTTTATTCATCTCTTTTAATACTTGTACACTTACATTATACTCTTGCGCTATTTTCCACAATGAATCTCCGCTTTTTACTTTATGTGTTGATGCAAAAGCGTCATCAGCAAACATAACAGATGAAGCAATCGCTGCTCCCAATGTAACAGACATCATTACTTTCTTGTTCGCCATTCTACTCCCACTCTCCTATTATTCTTTTATCATATTATTTAGTTTTTAAGAAAGCTTTTTAAACTAGGCTAGGACATTTAGCAGTCATTGTTGTTACAATATGTACAATATTACCTTAAAAAACTTTCTTATAAACTCACATTTAGTCATATTATAATACGTTATGGAGAAAAATGATAGATATATTGTGGTTATGTTGTAGAAATTTAACATTTCTTTTTTCTCACTTACCATGACTTACTATCAAATAAGTTAATAGATTAATAGGAGAAAGTATCATGCGCAGGACAAAAGAGTTCTTTAATACGAAAAAATCCAAACGATTCGAAGTTATTTACCGAATCGTTTGGATGTTGGCTTTATTTCATATCGCCTATGATTTTGTCTTTTGATTATGTATCATGATGAACAATAGCTATAACAATCCAAAATATAAGCACTTGCAAACATTGTAGAACTTCATAGAGAAAGGTGCCCACTTCCACTCCTATCGGGTCCTTTTTTCTGAAAATCCACTTTTCCAAGCGGTTTGTGCTGGGAAAAGTTAGCTGAAGGAAAGAAGAGTGGGCAAGCTGGAGCAGGGAATATACACATCATTCAATTCACAATGAATAATTAGAGTAGTGGCATATCATCTTTTCATTTCTAAACCATAAATACGGCATCATTCGCACTTTGTATGAAGAACAATAATTATATCTCTTCCACTTTTGCCTATTTACTTTTAGACGCATGATTAATACAAAATCTAGTCGTTGGTAATGCAAGCAAGCGTTCTTCATCAATTTCTTTTCCACACTCTACACAATAAGCATATGTACCTTCATCAATTGCTTCAAGTGCTCGATTGATTTCTTCTAACTCTTGTTCACGATAGGAATCTAATGTCAAATCGCGTTCCCTCTCATATAATTCTGTTCCAATATCTGCTGGATGATTATTAAATGGGGTTAATTCCCCGGCTTCTTCACTAAATATTTCCACTACTTCTTCGGTTTGTTGAATGATTTCTTGCTTTCTATCTTCAAGCATTTGTTGACATTTTTCGATTGTCTCTTTGTTCATTATTCTGCCTCCTTAGTTGATTACGGTACAATTGTCCGCAATTCACAAGATATCTTCGCACATACTTGATATCTACTTTATTTATACCCAATGTCATGATGATAAAACATCGCGATAAGCGGAGAAACAGAACATCGCATACGTACATCAACATATTACGTCTGTGTTTTACGATAAGCTGTTGGTGTCATATCCATTGTTTTCTTAAATGCTTTTGAAAATACGAGTGCATCTTTATAGCCACATGATTCAGCTATTTGTTCTACTGTAAGATTTGTTATTTTTAATAATTCAGAAGCTCTCGTCATCCGAAATTTTGTTAGATATTCTTGAATCGTCATTCCTGTTGATTGTTGGAAAATAGATGATAAATAACTTCGATTTAAATTGACATATGTCGCCATATCTTGAACCTTAATTGGCTGATGATAATGCAATTGAATAAAATCACATACTTTTTGCACATAGTCATTATCATTGGATATACTTTTATTCTCAATTGGCGTATTATTCTTTGCAATGGTAGAAAAAAACAGATAGAGCAATCCTTGTAATCGAAACTCGTCTGCTGCACTAATTGTTTGGCTTTTTAGCATATCTAATACAAGGTATTTTAGCTCTTCACCATTCTCTGTTTGAAAAAGTAATGTGTGTGCATCAATTCCAATGTCACGAAGGAATTGTTCGCATTTTTCTCCTGAAAACCCCACCCAAACATATGTCCATGGATTTTCTTGATCTGCTTCGTATCGTGTTAGCACATTCGGTTTAATTAAAAATCCCATACCTTTTGTAAT
>JAJUGF010000114.1 GCA_029268495.1 Gracilibacillus sp. | reverse complement strand
GGGCTGACTTCTTCCTTCTTCTCCATCAGTAAGATTCCTAGCGTGTTTTTATTACTTGCACGTTCTTGATAAATAGGTCTTAGTAAATCTTCCATCAATAGCCCTCCTCACATTCCATACTATATACTTAAATTCGATAAAAAGATAACAATTCCCTTCTTACAAATCGAATAAAATATTTCTTACTTCATTCTTTCGATAGAAACAATACTTTTTTGCATGCATTATCCTAATTTCCATACAAATAACGATATCTTATGCTATACTACGATATGATAATGTAAAGCTAAGTGGGGGAATAATGATGGCAGATATTACTTACAAAAGTAAAATTAATCGAATTCGGTCCTTTGCTTTATCTCTTGTTTTTATCGGATTCGGTATTATGTATATCGGTTTATTATTCAAATCGACAGAGTGGTTAATGATTCTCTTCATGATTTTTGGTACATTAGCAATCATTTTTAGTACGGTTGTCTATTTTTGGATCGGCTTGTTATCTACGCGTGCCATACCAATCATATGTCCTACATGCGAGAAGCCTACAAAAATGTTGGGAAGAGTGGATGCGTGTATGCATTGTAAACAACCACTTACATTAGATAAAAATCTAGAAGGTAAAGAATTTGATGAAAGTTATAATTCCAAAAAGAAGAAAAGCCCGAAATAGGCTTTTCTTCTTTTTAGATTAATAAGTGTAAAAACTAGTGATATAACCACATGCACCTTTACACGATTTGTTTTTTGTCTTTTTTACACTCTTGGCAAACTCCATATACTTCCATTCGGTGATGGCTCACATCAAATCCAGTAATTTGTTCTGCCAATGATTCTACTTCATCAAGGCTTGGATAGTGAAAATCCACTATCTTGCCGCAACTTTCACAAATAATGTGATAGTGTTTAGATGTATTACAGTCAAAACGACTAGAAGAATCACCATAAGTTAATTCGCGTACCAACCCAATTTCTCGGAATACACGCAAGTTATTATATACGGTTGCAACACTCATATTAGGAAATTTTCCTTCTAGTGCTTTATAGATATCATCTGCAGTAGGGTGAGTCTCTGCATTTAATAAGAATTCCAACACCGCATGACGTTGTGGTGTAATACGAACGCCAGATGATTTAAGCCTTTCAACAGCTTCTTGCAACATATGTTCAGACACCGCCATGCACCTCACTTTCTCCTACATAATAGTATAATCCCTTACTACTAGTTTACAATATAAACAGTATTAATACAATTATTACATTGTAATTCTTATAATTAGTGTACTCCCATTAGACTTGTCCTGTCAATAAAAGTATACGATGGATCGTCATTTTTATGCTTCAATATGTAAATGTCTTTCCTCTATACGTAGTCTATGATTGATTGTTCTTGCTGCAACAAAGAGATAATCAGACAAGCGATTCATATATTGGAACACATGGACATTATCCAAATCTTCCTTCATTCCAACAATGATTCTTTCCGCTCTCCTCGCAACAGTTCTTGCGTGATGAACGGTCGTTGCTGCAATATGCCCACTAGGAAGGATAAAATTAGTTAAGCTTGGCAATGTCGCTTGCCAGTTGTCAATTTGTTCTTCCACTTGTTTCACATGAGATTCTTTTAATTGCCACGTTACTTCCTTTCCACTCGGAGTCGCTAGCTCTGCACCAACATGAAATAAAATGGTTTGAATCTGGTAGAATTCCACGATTATTTTGTCTATGTCCTCTTTTTGCTCTACTTGTTCGAGGTGGCTTATCGCCATGCCGATAATCGCATTTAATTCATCACACGTGCCATATGCTTCTACTCGCATATCATTCTTCGCTACACGCTTTCCGTAAATTAAGGATGTCTCTCCTCTATCACCTGTTCTCGTATATATTTTCACACGAACCCCTACTTTCTCCATATATAGAAAAGGTGTGTGAGCATCTATACCCACACACAAGACTCTTCTTAACCATTCAATTCTTCACGAATGTATTGCAATGATTCTTCCACATGACCTTTCACTTGCACATTACGAAATTCTTTACGTAATACGCCTTCTTGATCAATGATAAATGTAGAACGAACAATTCCCATATATTCTTTCCCGAATTTGTTCTTTAATTGCCAAACACCGAATTGCTCTGCTACTTCCTTCTCTTCATCAACAAGCAGTTCAAATGGCAAATCGTGTTTTGCGATAAACTTCTTGTGGCTCTCTTCTGAATCTGGACTAACACCAAGGATCACTGCATTTACATCTTGGAAGCTCTCATGATGATCACGGAAATCACAAGCTTCTGTCGTACAGCCTGGTGTATTGTCTTTAGGATAGAAATAAAGTACCACATTCTTCCCAACAAAATCAGATAGACTTACTTTTTCGCCATGATTATTCACTAATGTAAAATCATCCACTTTTTTTCCTACTTCTACTGCCATATTGATCCCTCCATTTTTTCTTCATTGCTTTAAGGTTACTTGAAATATCAAAAAGTCTCAACTATTTAGCGTATCATTCGCGACCCATCTTTTCCTTGCCAAACTTTTAAGAAAAAAGCTGGTGGAAGGATATAGCCAATCAATGATTCAATTAAAGCAAGTAGTCTTCCCCACCCAACTGGGGTTATGTCTCCATATCCTACTGTCATTAATGTTACCCCACTAAAATAAAAAGAATGCGCCAATGTTTCAAATGGCGACAGTTGCTGCAGCTTCCCATCATCCAGTAACAATACACCTTGAAATGACAACACAAAGTATAAACAAGCAAATGAGGTAAGCACAGTAAAATACACAACAAGTAATGTATAGAAGATTTCATAAGAAAAATAGCTTTTTTTATGAACTTTGCCAAAAATAAATGCATACAAACTACCTGCAAGTAAAAAAGTAATGACTAGAATTGAAATCGTTGCTATCACATCATCACACCCTTGTCCCTTTATTCCTAGTGTACGAAAAAAATACAGATCAAATGCCTATTAGTTAGGATTATGTATAGAAAGTGCTATAATTACTTATTAGTCAATGCAACGACTTATTATTAGAACAATGGAGGTTTTTAAGTGAAATTTACTAATTCGGAACAATTACATACAGAAGCACAAGAACATATCGTTGGTGGTGTCAATTCACCATCTCGAGCATATAAAGGAGTCGGAGGCGGCTCACCTGTCTATATGGAAAAAGGAGAAGGCGCGTACTTTTACGATGTCGATGGAAATAAGTATATCGATTATTTAGCTGCATATGGTCCAATCATTACAGGACATGCCCATCCACACATTACAGAAGCAATTAACAAAGCAGCAAGCAATGGTGTGTTATACGGGACACCTACAAGATTAGAGAATATATTTGCACAAAAGTTAAAACAAGCAATTCCATCTATGGACAAGGTCCGTTTTGTAAATTCAGGGACAGAAGCGGTGATGACTACAGTAAGAGTCGCACGTGCATACACGAAGCGTGAGAAGATTATCAAATTTGCTGGATGTTACCATGGTCATTTCGATGCCGTGCTTGTCCAAGCTGGCTCTGGTCCATCTACATTAGGTAACCCAGATTCTGCCGGTGTAACAGAAGCGACAGCGAAAGAAGTCATCACTGTACCATTTAATGATATTGAATCATTTAAAGAAGCATTACAACATTGGGGTGATCAAATCGCATGTGTATTAGTTGAACCAATTGTAGGGAATTTTGGAATTGTGGAACCTAAGGAAGGATTCTTACAAGAAGTAAAACAATTAACACATGAACATGGTGCATTACTCATTTTTGATGAAGTCATTACAGCATTCCGTTTCCATTATGGTTCTGCTCAAGAAATGGTTGGTGTCGAACCAGATATGACTGCACTTGGGAAAATAATCGGTGGTGGACTACCAATTGGTGCATATGGTGGTAAGAAAGAAATTATGGAACAAGTTGCCCCACTTGGTCCTGCATATCAAGCAGGAACAATGGCTGGGAATCCTCTGTCGATGTCTGCAGGTATTGCTTGTTTAGAAGTACTTAGTGAAGATGGCATATATGAACGGCTTGATCAGCTAGGGAAGATGCTAGAAGATGGCATAATAGATGCAGCTAAAAAATACGATATTGCCATTAGTGTCAATAGACTAAAAGGTGCTCTCACTGTATACTTTGGTAATGAAAGAATAGAGAATTATGCTCAAGCAGAAGCAACAAATGGAGAACTATTCGGTAAATTCTTTAAACTAATGTTAAAGCAAGGCATTAATTTAGCACCATCCAAATATGAAGCATGGTTTTTAACCATTGCACATACAGAAAAAGACATTATCCAGACAATTGAAGCTGTGGACTATGCCTTTAGTCAATTAAAATCTATTTAAATACTATTGGAATTCGGACATTCTGTGTGGAACAGGGGTGACTTGCATAACTTAGTCGCTCATGTACCTTAGATATGTTCGAATTCCTTTTTGTTTATTAAGTCGGCTTCGGTACTGCTGTATTATTATCTTCTTTCGTTGGACGAATCAGTACAAATGTCAGAATACACGCAACTACACTCGTTCCTGCTAATAAGTAATAGATATAAGAAGCTTCTATATCCATTATTAGTGCAATTAGTAATGGACCAGCTGCAACCCCTAAGAACCGCATACTACTATACAATGAAGTAATGGTTCCTCTTACTTGTTTCTCTACACCTTCTGTAATTAACGCATCAAGGGCTGGTAATGAAAGTCCAATCCCAATACCCGCAATCGATAATAATAATGTATAGAACCATAACACACTATCTGTCTTCACAAAAAATAAACTAGTAGCCGCCGTCAAATTACCAACAAAAATAACCCATTTCATCACAATTTTATTTTTACCTATTTTCTTTCCAGCGACAAATGATGCCATACATAAAAAGAGTAAAGGAATTGCAAGTACAACACCTTTCCACACACCATTTAACCGATAAGTTTCTTCTAATAATGAAGAAAAATGAAATAAAAAGCCAAACAAGATAAACATATTCAGACAGCCAATCGCAAATGTAGAGAGTAACCATTTTCCATTATGATGAAAAATCTCTTTGATTTGATTCAAAAATTGCTTAAATGATGTGGTTGTTTGTCCTTCTTTCTTATGTGGCTTTGGCTTAACAAAAAACACCATCAATATTATTGCAATACTCGAGAAGATTGGAATAAATACAAATGGTAAGAACCAAATAGAAATAGCAAGTAATGCACCAATAATTGGACTCAATACTTTACCAAATGTATTAGATGTCTCAATAATACCTAACCCTGCACTCACATCCTGTTCATCTTCAAACATATCACCAACTGTTGGTAAGACAACAGGAAATGCCCCAGCAGCACCTATTCCTTGAAGAAATCTCCCAACTAAAATAAGCACATACGGCTGTTCCATCTTCCATGCAGCGAAAGCACATATTCCTCCACCAATTGCTGTAATAATAAGGCTTGGAATAATTACTTTTTTTCTACCGATTCGATCTGATAAATAGCCGGCAAATGGGATAAGAATGATGGCAACAATCGAGTATATCGTAATGATGAGACTCGATTGAACTGCGGTAATCTCAATTTCTTTTTCCATTAAAGGTAATATTGGTATTAGCATAGAATTTCCGAGTGTCATCACTAACGGAATTGATGCAAGAGCAAATAAAGCCATTTTTCTTCCATCCATCAGTCGCTTCTCCTTTTATTTTCACTTTTTAAAATCATGGTGAAGTACTGTCACATCGATGTTACTGTCAGACATCAGATTTCAATCTTCACAATTTGGACATTGTTTTTTCTTTTTGTTTACAATACATTAGGTATAGTAATCATTAGTTTGATAAATAAATGACAAAATTATTACTAATATTACTAAACATTTATTAACATTTTTTGTTACACTATAAATGACTGGTAAAATATACAACAGGAGAGGAATTAAAATGTACAAAATACTCATTGTTGAAGATGAGGAGTTATTTGCTAATGCTTTAACAACTTATATTAACCATCAACCAGATATGAGGGTTGTTGCAACTGCGAATGACGGGCTTGATGCATTAGAGAAAATGAATCTTCACACATTTGATGTTGTAATTACAGATATTCAAATGCCTAGATTGAATGGGATTGAATTAATACGACGGGCAAAACAAATACACCCGAACCTGAAAGCACTTATACTTACTACATTTAACGAACAGAACTATATCGTTGAAGGTCTTGCCCACGGCGCAAATGGATATCTTTTAAAAGACAACGATTTAGAAGAAATTATGAAGGCACTTCGCCATACGATAGACGGCCAAACCACATTGCCATCTGCTATCGCAAAACAATTGTCTTCCTATCTGTTAGAAAGTCAATCTAAACGTGCTCAATCTGTACTACCTAATTGGATTGACAGTGACATTACGGAACGTGAACGCGAAATATTAATTTGCTTAAAAAACAGATTATCAACAAAAGAAATGGCTGGGGAATTATGTTTATCTGAAGGAACGATTAAGAATTATTTGACACTTATTTACCAAAAACTCGGTGTAAAAAAACGTATGGAAGCAATTGAATTATTAAACAAAGCACACGACCATCATCCACTTCAATAATGGCCGTGTGCTTTTATAATTGGTAATATGAAGTAGAATGTCGAGCCTTCACCAAGTTCGCTTCTTACCCCAATCTCACCATCATGTTGTTCAATAATTTCTTTTGCAATGGCGAGCCCTAATCCAGAACCTGATTTCATTTTTGTTGAAATACGATAAAACCGTTCGAAAATATGCTCTAACTCTTCTTTTTCTATCCCTATACCGTAATCTCTCACTTCAATTCGTAAACAATCTGCTTCTGTACGAACTGCATTTATTTCAATAGTCTTTGTTTCTTTCCCGTGTTTTACTGCATTATCCACAAAATTACGTAACACTTGAATAATCCTTACTTTATCCACATGTATAAACATGTGATCTATATCATGATAATCAAGTCTGAGTATCATTCCATATTGATTTAATTCTAAACGAAATAGTGTAGTTACTTCTTCAATAAAATGAGAAACTTGGACTGTTTCTTTTTGAATGGACCATTTCTTAGACTGTAAATTAGATAATTCAAACAAATCATTCGCTAATCGCTTAATTTGATTCGTTTTTTGGATTAACGTGTCATACAATGAGGTAGATGGTTCAATATATCCTTGTTTCATCAACACGAATTGTTTCTCAAATGCATTAATAGGTGATCCTATATCATGTGCAATATTCTCTAACATATCTGCACGGCTTTTTTGTAAATTCATTAGCAGCTTGTTCTTTTTTTGCAGTTCTTCTGTGCGCTCCGATACTTTTTGCTCTAATGTATTATTTAATTGTGTGAGGGAATATGCTAATTCTTGATTTTGCTCTGCTAATAAGTTGTATCTTTTCGACACAATCACACCTTGTAAAATGATAAAAAGTAACCCGCTATATGGAAGTAGGGATGGGATATAAGCTACATCCAATACTTTATCTACTATCGAAGCAATAATTACAATCAAAAT
>JAJUGF010000113.1 GCA_029268495.1 Gracilibacillus sp. | reverse complement strand
CACCTTTGTTGTATGTCGCAAGATTGAAATCATATAATGAATTATCAGATTTACGACCAATGACAAATGCTTGCCCTTTATACAATTGTACTTTAGCTACACCATTTACATACTTTTGTGTTTCTGTGATAAATGCTTTTAATGCATCTGTAAGTTGTGTAAACCATAATCCATCATAGATTGCTTGCTCTAATTGTTGTTCAACAACTGGCTTGAATTTTGTCACTTCTCTTGGTAATGTGATGGATTCAATTTCTTGGTGTGCTTTAATTAATGTAATTGCTCCAGGTGCTTCATATATTTCACGCGATTTGATACCAACTAAACGGTTCTCGACATGATCAATTCTCCCAACACCATGTTTACCCGCAATCTCATTTAATTTCAGAATAAGTTCATGTAACGGATATTCTTCTCCATTGATCGCAACAGGCTTCCCTTGTTTAAATTCGATTTCCACAATTTCTGGTTGATCAGGAGCATCTTGTGGAGATACAGTTAATTCAAACGCATCCTCAGGTGCTTCTGCCCACGGGTCTTCAAGAATTCCACATTCATTTGCTCTTCCCCAAAGATTTTGATCCACACTATATGGACTATCTAAATCAATCGGAATTGGAATACCATTCTTTTCTGCATATTTAATCTCTTCATCTCTTGTCATTTTCCACTCACGAACTGGTGCTACAATTTTTAAATCTGGATTTAATGCAGTAAAGGCCACATCAAAACGCACTTGGTCGTTTCCTTTTCCAGTACATCCGTGTGCAACAGCTACAGCTCCTTCTTTCTCTGCAATGTCTACTAATACTTTTGCAATTAGGGGACGAGAAAGTGCAGAAACTAATGGATATTTCTTTTCATACATTACATTTGCTTGTAGTGCTGGTAACACAAAGTCTTCTGCAAATAATTGTTTTGCATCAACAGAATAAGATTTAATTGCACCTACATCAATTGCTTTGTTTTTTACAAATTCTAAATCCTTTCCTTCTCCTACATCTAATCCTACTGCAATGACATCATAGTTATATTCATCTTGTAACCATTTAATTGCAACAGAAGTATCTAATCCTCCAGAATATGCCAATACCACTTTTTCTTTACTCATGTATATCTCTCCTCAATATATAATCTATCATTTTGTGTCGTTAGTAATTATGTATTATTATGCACTATTAAGTATATTAATTCAATAGTTATTGCCTAACTTTTTAAAAATTTTTATTTTTATCCCCATTTATTTAGTCACTAGTACAATTAGAAGGTTCGAAAAAATGAATAAATATAAAGTAAGACGTATATAGAAATCATTCGCCATTTTTAATCTGTAACTTATGCGATATTTATACGACAAATAAAGTAATAAATAAGTGAAGCAAGCAAAAAAGGGGGTTCTTTTATGTCAAAAAAATATTTGTTTCTCTGTCTTATTTTCTTTTTTTCACTAGTTGCTTGTTCAAGCGATGGTAACATGTCAAATGAAAGCGCTGATAGTCAAGTGGAGATGGATACCGCACCACAGATGGAGAAAGAGTCTCTTCATGAGATTGGAAGTAATGAGATAAGGAATGAAGAGATGAACAATACAGAGGACACAAGTGATCAAAGTAAAGTAGAAGAACAATTTACGGAACGAAAAATCATTTACAATGCGAATCTGTATGTAGAAACACCTAAGTTCGATCAATCTATTTCTTTAATTGAAGAAGAGGCAGTGAAAGTAGGTGGATATATCGTTTCTTCCTCTTCTTATGGTAATACGGATAAAGAAAACCGTAGCGGCTCACTCGTTGCAAGAATTCCATCTAATCACTTTCAAGCATATTTGACTATATTTGAACAAAGTAGTGATATGAAAATACTTGAACGGTCTGTAAGTGGAGATGACGTGACAGAACAATATGTCGATTTGAATGCGCGCTTGAAATCAAAGCAAGTTGTGGAAGAACGATTACTCGCATTCATGAAAGATGCAGATAAAACAGAAGATTTGTTAAAAATCTCTTCTGATTTAGCTAAGGTACAAGAAGAAATTGAGCAATTAACAGGTAAAATCAATTATCTAGAAAACCAATCTGATTATGCGACAGTTGAATTCTCCATCACAGAAAGGAAGAATGAGATTCCATCTGTTGAAAATGAGTCAAAGCATACTTGGGAGTTAGCAAAAGACCAATTTAAAGAAAGTGTGCAAGCCATTTTTGCATTTGTATCTAGCTTGTTCGTTTTCATAATTGGTAAATCTCCAATTCTTATTCCGTTCCTTGTCATTGCTATTCTCATTTGGACAGTGATGAAAAAGAAGAAAAAAAGGAATGATACGACACCATCTTAATCCGTAATTATGAAATTAATTCTGATTGAATAATCTACGGAAAGGGAAATGAACAAGCCGGAGTGGTTGCAATGCACATAACGAAGCTCAAAATGGTCATATAAAATTACATTTCATTCTCCCTTCTAAATACGCAAAAAATCCAAACAATTCGGTAAATAGTTTACGAATTGTTTGGATTTTTTTTCAAGTTCAAGAATTCTTTTATTTCTATTTAATACGATACTTCAACAGACTCGGTTTTTGGTTTACGTACTAGACCCATAATTCCTGCAATAATGTAAAAAATACCAGCAAAGATGGCAAAACCAAATGTAACAAGTGTTGTAAGGCCACCAACAACAATTAAAATAATAGATGCTGGTTTTGGCTTTTTATTA
This sequence comes from Gracilibacillus sp., assembly GCA_029268495.1. GTDB lineage: Bacteria > Bacillota > Bacilli > Bacillales > Amphibacillaceae > Gracilibacillus > Gracilibacillus marinus. Next base: position 4,829 of record JAJUGF010000113.1, on the reverse strand, counting down.
TTACGGAACATAAACATTGCTACAATACCTAAAATAACACAAACAACAGCAATGATTGTAATGATCGTACCAAAAGTGCCCATACTGTTCATAACTAATTCGACCGCTTGTTGCTCTTCTGCAGATACACCTTGCATACTTTCTGCCAATATCTCATTCATTATTTCCTGACTATTATTTATCAAAATAAGAGATCCACCAAATGCTGCACCAATTAAGTACACAAATGCTCCTATCCCCGTTAAAATTACTTCCCCAATTCTACTTATCATTGATTTTCCTCCTCTACAAATTATACAAATTGTATGCGTATTATAGTTAGGTTATACGTATTATCATACCTAATGGTTTCAATTTTGTATAAAATTAATTTCTCTCACTTGATATATCTCATTAAATTGCAATAAAGAACCATATAATCATCACAATTTGAATAACTATTTTGGCAATCGTACCACCTAAAAAGCCTAATAAGGAGCCAAATGCCGCTTTTAGTGCTTCATCTGCACCTTTTTTCTGTAGTAACTCTGTAATAAATACAGCGATGAATGGCACAACAATAATACCGATTGGAGGAATGATAAAAGAACCAATAATTACACCAATTGCTGCGATTCTCTCTCCCCATTTGGTCCCGCCATATTTCTTAACAAAATAACTGTTGGCAATAATATCTGAGACAATCAATACAATCGTCAGCACAATCATTGCACTCCAAAATACCCAACCAATATTATCACTTGTTAACATAAATTGATAAAGTAAAAATCCTATCCATAGTACTAATACAGATGGAATAATTGGAAATATTATACCAACGAATGATAAGGCAAATGCAACGATGATGAGTGTCCACCATAAAAAGTCCATAAGAATCCTCCATTTTTTTATTACATTTTACCATATTAATAGAAATAAGTAGATTTTTTGTAGATTATCATCCAGAAGAAAAAGCCTCGTTTGTTAGCAACAAGGCTTATCATCATTACATTTCATTATTGGCTAATACATCTGCATATGCTTTTACATATGGAGGTAAGTCAGGTGGTCTTCTACTTGAAATAATATGACCATCTACGACAACATCTTTATCAAACCAAAGGGATCCTGCATTCGTCATATCATCTTTGATACCTGGTGTACTTGTTACTTTTTTTCCACGTAGAATGCCTGCAGATATTAATACCCAGCCCGCATGACAAATTTGTCCAATCGGTTTCTTCGCTTCATCCATTGCTCTGATCATATGTAGCACTTCTTTATATCTCCTAAGCTTATCAGGAGCCCATCCTCCTGGGACTAGGATGCCATCATATTCATTGACATCGATATCTGCAAAGGAGAAATCTGATTCAGCAGGTACCCCGTATTTACCGATATATTTCTTATTTCGTTCTTTTGCAACTAAATCGACCATTGCACCTTCTTCACGTAAACGCAAGATAGGATACCATAATTCTAAATCTTCAAAGTCCTCTTCTAATAGAGCTATTACTTTCTCACCTTCTAATCGCATGTTCTCTCCTCCTTCTCTTTTTAGTGTAACAGAAACTATATCATTACCTAAAACTTACTGCATAACTCGTGTATGCATCAAACACTTGTGCAACACTCCTCGGATTGTTCGCATTACTTATTGCTGAAATGATAGAGACGCCATCCGCCCCCGCTTTTATAATTGGAAAGACATTCGTCATTCCAATTCCACCAATTGCAACAATAGGCAAATCACCCACAGCTTGTCGAATATCCGCTAACCCTATTATATCTATTGGCTTTTTCGCATCACTTTTTGTCTTCGTACTATATATCGGACCAACACCAATATAATCCGCACCATCTTCCATTGCCTGTATTGCTTCATCCTTATTTGTAGCCGAAACACCTATAATCCAATCACTTGGACAAGTGCGTTTAATTACATCTACTTTCGCGTCATCTTGGCCAACATGAATGCCATCCGCATTTACAGCGATAGCAAGGTCTACATCATCATTCACAATAAATGGTACATTGTATTGATGACATAATTGCTTCATCTTCTGTGCTAAATCTAACTTCATGTCTCCAGTATAAGCATTTTTCCCTTTTTCACGAAATTGAAACATAGTAATACCGCCTTGTAATGCTTCTTCTAACACCTCTAACGGATTTCTTGTTGTATTATTACTACCCATTATAAAATATACGCGTAACCAAGAACGATTCATTTATATACTGCCTCTTTCTAACTTTGTTGTTGCGATAATGGATTGTGCATCCACTTCTTCACTTGTGATTGCATATAATTGATTAAGTAACTCTATCTGGAAGTCCCCTGGCATTGTCGCATGTTGACTTGCATTTTGTGCTACAACCCCATAATAACTTAGCGCATGACTACTCGCTTGCAGTACATCTTCTTCCACCGCTAAAAATGCAGCAACGACAGAAGATAGTAGGCAACCAGCACCTGTAACTTTTGTCAGAAGCTCATGCCCATTACTCACTGTTGTCACATAGTCACCATCCGTTATATAATCCACTTGGCCAGTAATAATGATTGGTACCCCTAAATTTTGATATGCTACACGAATTAGTTCTTCCATATTATAGCTACCTGCTGTGTCTACACCTTTCACTTCTGCATCTATTCCTGCGAGTGTAGCAATCTCACTTGCATTCCCTCTAATAACAGTAATTTGAACCTGTTGTAAAATTTCTTTTGCCTTTTCTGTTCGAAACGTTGTGGCACCAACACCCACTGGATCTAGCACAACTGGAATGTTTCTCTTATTCGCAATCTTACCTGCCAAAATCATTGCATGTACTTGTTCTTTCGTTAATGTACCAATATTTAAGACAAGCGCATTTGCAATCGAAGCCATTTCCTCTACTTCTTCCGGTGCATTTGCCATCACAGGGGATGCACCCAATGCATACAAACCATTTGCAGTAAAATTAGTGACCACTTGATTCGTAATATTGTGTATTAATGGTGATTGTTCGCGAACTTTCGCTAAAATATGGCTCATTGTCTCACTCCTTTAGTTGGTAGCCCTTGTAATCGATAACCCCAATGGTTTGTTGGCCCATTCCCTTTACCTAGTTCTAATGAATACTTAATGGCATCTGTAATGAAACGTTTACTCAATTCTACCGATTCCTTAATTGTCCGACCTTTTGCTAGTTCTGCTGTAATGCATGCAGAGAATGTACATCCAGTACCATGTGTATGATGTGTATCAATTCTCTCTGAAGAAAAATAATGAAATGCTTCTCCATCATACAATACATCTTTCGCTTCGCCTTCCATATGCCCACCTTTTACCACAACAGATTGTGCTCCCAACTGATGCACAATCACTCGTGCAGCTTCTTTTTGATCTTCTATTGTTTTTATTGAAAAGTTCACTAGCCACTCTGCTTCTGGTACATTTGGTGTCACAACAGTTGCTAGCGGCAGAAGTGTATCCCTAATTACGGCACGTGATGCTTCTTCCATTAATGGATCCCCGCTTTTTGCAATCATTACTGGATCAATCACATATGGTATTTGACTATCTTTTATTTTGCGAGCGATTAATTTCATCATTTCATTTGTTGCAATCATTCCTGTTTTGATTGCATTTGGCTTTATATCATTCCAAACTGCATCGAATTGTTCTTCAATAAAATCAATTGGTAAATGAATTACACGTTGGACCCCTATAGTATTTTGAGCAACAACAGATGTAATCACACTCATTCCATATACTTCTCGCTCTTGGAAAGTTTTTAAATCTGCTTGAATTCCTGCACCTCCTGATGGATCTGTACCTGCAATTGTTAAAGCACTCTTCACATGACTCATAACAACTCTCCCTCTCATTTTTTCTTATTCAATAAAAAAGCCACTCCAATATAAAATGGAGTGGCTTTTGTATATACTTATCATGTGTATGATACATCTAACCATACTCCACTTTCCTACGTTGGTCTTAACCAATTCAGGTTCAAAGGGATTGAAAATCATTATTTTCATCTCAGCTATTTATCTAATAGCACCCCTAGCGGATAGTATCTATTTAATTGTTTAATTAATAAACCCGATTGCATCTAATGGCCATATACGTAACTTCACATCTCCAATTACAGATTCTTCATCAATAAAACCAAACTCTCGGCTATCTTTACTAATACGTCGATTATCACCAAGTACAAATAATTTGCCTTCTGGAACAACTTCTTCCCCAGTTAAATCATACAAAGTAAAGTTATTCGTTAATAATTCATCATCAGAAAGTCGCGACTTCGCTTGCGATAGATATTCCTCGTCATATTCTTTCCCATTAATAATGAGTGTGTCATTTTTCATTTCAATTGTGTCCCCAGGAAAACCAATGACTCGCTTTACATAATTATCATTCGAATCTGGAGCTTCAAATGCTATTTCATCAAATCTATCAATTTGACTTATTTTACTTAAAATAATTCGATCCCCATCTTCCAGATTAGGCATCATTGACTCACCTTTTACAACGGATGGTGTAATTAAAAAGTGACGACACAACAATACAATGACAACAGCAATTAATAATGCTTTTACCCAAGACAATAATTCTCGTACCAATTTATTATCCATGCTTTACCTTCTTTCACTCACATCTTCATTGGTTTATTTCCTAGTTTACAATAAATGTGGTATTCTATATAGCATTGTTATGTATTTTTTTCCTCTGCATCATTTATTTTAACATAATTATCTAGTAATGAGTAAATGATTATAACATAAGATTTTCATTTTCGTTCTTAGACGAGTCATAGACCAAAAGGAGTATTTACATGAACAAAAAAAATCACTATATATT
>JAJUGF010000112.1 GCA_029268495.1 Gracilibacillus sp. | reverse complement strand
TGGCAACCAAACTTCTTCTGCTTGTGTGAATGCATATACAGTATCTGGTGCAGCTACAGTTAAAATTGGAGCTTCTAAATGTAAGATTGCACGTTCTTGAATATGTGAAACGATATATGAAGCCATTCCAGCTTGTCTTTGCGCTTCTTGAACCATTACAACACGGTTTGTTTTTTCAACAGATTTCAAAATTGTTTCGAAATCTACTGGCATAACTGTACGTAAGTCAATTACTTCCGCTTCGATACCGTCTTTTTCTAATTCTTCAGCTGCTTTTAATGCAGAGTGAACCATTGCACCATAAGCGATTAATGTCACATCTGTACCTTCACGTTTCACTTCCGCTTTACCTAATTCAATAGTGTATTCTTCCTCAGGTACTTCTTCACGGAATGAACGATATAATTTCATATGCTCCAAGAACACTACAGGGTCATTATCTCTAATAGAAGAAATTAAAAGACCTTTTGCATCGTATGGAGATGAAGGAATAACTACTTTTAGACCTGGTTGTTGCGCAACTAAGCCTTCTAATGAATCAGCGTGTAGCTCAGGTGTATGCACACCACCACCAAATGGAGAACGAATCGTAATTGGCGCATTCATTGTGTTACCTGAACGATAGCGCAAACGAGCCATTTGTCCACTAATTGCATCCATTGCTTCATAAACAAAGCCAAAGAATTGGATTTCTGGAACTGGACGGTATCCTTGTGTTGCTAAACCAACCGCAATTCCTGCAATACCAGATTCAGCTAAAGGCGTATCGAATACACGATCTTCACCGAATTCTTTTTGAAGTCCTTCAGTCGCACGGAAAACCCCACCATTTTGGCCGACATCTTCTCCAAAAACTAGTACATTTTCATCATTTTTTAGTTCTACACGTAAAGCATCAGTAATTGCTTGAATCATTGTCATTTGAGCCATGATTTACTTCGACTCCTTTGCTTGATATTCTTCCAATTGTTCCTCCAAGTGAGCTGGAAGTTTTTCATACATGTTATTAATCAGTTCAGTAACTGTTTGTTTCGGTTGTTCATCTGTTTTCTTGATTGCTGCTTTAATTTCTTCTTTTGCTTTTTCAATTACTTTGTTTTCTTCTTCTTCAGACCATAATCCTTTATCTTCTAAGAATTTACGGAAACGTACGATTGGATCTTTTTTCTCCCATTCAGAATCCATATCTTCTGTACGATAACGTGTTGGGTCATCTCCAGCCATTGTATGAGGACCATAACGGTAAGTAAGTGTCTCAATTAATGTAGGACCTTCACCGTTAATAGCACGTTCTCTAGCTTGTTTCGTAACAGCATATACTGCTAAAACATCCATACCGTCTACTTGCACGCCATCAATTCCCGCTGCAATAGCTTTTTGAGCTAACGTTTTAGCTTTTGTTTGTTTTTCTACAGGAACTGAAATCGCGAATCTATTGTTTTGCACAACAAAAATTGCTGGCGCATCATAAGCACCCGCAAAGTTAATACCTTCGTAGAAATCACCTTGTGAAGTACCACCATCACCAGTATAAGTGATTGCAACTGCTTTTTTACCACGTTTTTTCATACCCATCGCAACACCAGCTGCTTGTGTATATTGTGCACCAATGATAATTTGTGGACTTAGTGCATTGACACCTTCAGGGAATTGATTTCCATGAAAATGACCGCGTGAGAATAAGAATGCTTGATATAAAGGAAGTCCGTGCCAAATTAATTGTGGAACATCACGATATCCTGGTAATATGAAGTCTTCTTTTTCTAACGCAAATTGCGTTCCTAATTGTGAAGCCTCTTGACCAGCTGTTGGTGCATAAAATCCTAAACGTCCTTGTCTGTTAAGAGCAATGGAACGTTGGTCTAATATTCTTGTATAAACCATGCGATACATTAATTCTTTTAATTCTTCATCTGAAAGATCAGGCATTGCATCTTCATTGACGATTTTACCTTCTTCATTCAGAATTTGAAACGTTTCAAATTGTTCTTCAATGTTTTCTAAAATACGTTTCAAAAAAAATCACCTCTTCCTTTCTCAATCCCAAATTTTAATTTATCAGAAATAGCTTTCCCAAAAGATTAAAAAATCTGTACCAAAAACATTATTATTGCTATACCCTAATGAAGCTTTTTTAATCAATTGTCACAATAAAAAACTGTTACATAAAAAAAGCAATTAAATATTGGTACAATTTTTATTCATGTATAGTTTAGCTCATTCATGTCCTTAGGTCAAACACTTTGCAACATTTTATATATTTTTTTATCCTGTATTCTAAGAGGTCTTCTTTCCCTTTTTAATCCATAACTTTCCCATCTGTTTCAATTTCATTTAATAACTGTATTAATATTTTAAAGCAAAACAAAAATATCTGTGTAAAATAGATGTTCCACAAGTTTATTCTTTAATCGAAAAAATTTTACAATAGAAAAAACTCCCCATTAGTTGGAGAGTTAATCTTCAAATACGACATTTAAATCTGCAGCTTTATAAAAATCTTCTTTTAAAGTGTTGTATGAATCTGTTAATTCATTAAATTGATTATTTAAATCAAGAACTTCTTCATATAATTTGTTGACTGTATTAATTTGCTCTGTTAATTCTTCTTCTGTAAGCTCTTCTTTTACGAATAATTCATATAGCTTCACATCTTCATTCAAAGAATTTTGATATGCTTCGTTCAGTTTATAATACGTGGAGAACCTTTCTTCCATCACTTTTGTCATTTCTTCTGCTTTTGCAGCAACTTCTTCTTTCAATTCAGGCACATACTCACTTATATTGCCAAATTCTTTTTCAGCAGCTTCAATACTTTCTTTTTCTGTCGCTAACATTTCTCTTCTTTTATCTATATTTGTTAAAGCTTCTTCTTGCAATGTTTTAATTTGGTCCATTTCGTCAGATGATAATTCAATAAGTTCATTATAAATAGTTTGATCTTCTTCTTCTAATTTCATGAATGGTTCTTGTTGATCAGCAAAAGGTTGTTCCAATTCAACAGATTTTTCTAAATGCTCATACATTTTGTCTGCTGCATTTTCTCCGCTACAACCCGCAAGAATAATACTTAATGCAAAAAGTAATACTATTTTTTTCATCTACTATAATCCCCTTTATATAAATTGACATGATACTATTGTAGTATATCATAATTATAGTGCAAAATATTGTATCATTCCCATATTTCGTTATATGATAAACTATAATACGTATAAAGTATATTATATTATTCCTAAATTATAACTCATCACACATGAGAAAAATAGATAAAATGAGGTGCTTACATTGATTACAATGAAAGATATAGTTAAAGAAGGAGAAACTGTATTAAGGGAAGTTGCTAAAGAAGTGCAATTACCACCTAGCGAGGAAGAAAAACAAATTTTAGCAGAAATGCTAACATATTTAAAAAACAGTCAAGATGAAGAAATAGCTAAGAAATATAACCTACGTGCTGGTGTTGGTTTAGCTGCTCCACAAATAGGTATAAGTAAAAGAATGATTGCAGTCCATTTTGAGGACTTTAATGATAAAAAATACAGTTACGGATTGTTTAATCCAAAAATTGTGAGTCATTCTGTTGCTAAAACATATTTAAGTGGTGGAGAAGGCTGTTTGTCTGTTGATAGAGAAGTGCCTGGTTATGTCCCTAGATATGAAAAGATTACAATTAAAGCATTTGATCAAGACTTAAATGAGATAAAATTGAAATTAAAGGGTTATGCTGCTATTGTTTTTCAACATGAGATTGATCATTTAAATGGTGTGATGTTCTATGACCATATCCATCAAGATAATCCTTTTACAATTCCGGAGAATGCTACTGCTTGTGATGCATAATGTGGCAATAATACAATAAAACACTAGACCTACGTAGTTTCTATTGTTACGTAGGTCTAGTGTTTTTAGATTAAGTTCAGTTTTTCTAGTCCTTTTTTTATGCCATCTTCTGCTACATCACTAGTAACATAATAAGCTTTCTCTTTTACGACATCTTCTCCATTACCCATTACAACACCATAATTTACTTTTTCAATCATTTCTATATCATTTAAACCATCACCGAAAGCATACGTATCTTCCCAATTTATATTCAGATGTTGAATAAATTGTTCGATGCCATGTGCTTTTGATCCATTTTGCGGTAACACATCACAAGAAAATTCATGCCATCTAACAAATCGTAAATAATCAAAAGCTTCTTCATATTTTTTTTGCTCATGATTTTGGTTAAAAAGTAAAACTTGATAAACAGGTTTCTTCTTATAAAATTCTTCGTCTACATTTGGTTGTTCTCGCTTAAGACTACTCATTCCTTCTAAAATATGTGGATGATCTAAAACGGTTGAACTCATTTCATCCGATGACTGAAAAACTAATGGGTGATTATGATCTTTACTGAATGTAACTAATTCACACATTTGTTGTTCAGAATATGGTTGTTCATGAATCACTTCGCCATTATATACAGCATACTGACCATTTAAGCTTACAAATGATTGTATATCAAGCTCTTCTAATATCTCACGAAACATAAACGGTGCTCTACCTGTTGCAATAGCGACAATAATCCCATTCTCTTTCAACTTTGCTATTGCTTCTTTCGTTGATACTGGAATTTTTTTATCATGATCTAATAATGTTCCATCAATATCAAAAAAAACGATTTTTTTACTCAAGTTCATTCTCCTTCTCTATTCACTTAAAAGATTGTGTCCCCATAAAATAGTATAACATCATAATCAAGGAAGGAAGTATTATTTGAACTAACCAAGTATATAATATATGTATTATACAGCTAACTATTACTATAATTTCTAAGTAAGCTTACTTGGTATTCGTCTGATTGTATCACCTATTATTATAGCTTTTAAATAACTTGAATAAATTGGAATTAAAAAATCTTTTCAAAACTTTTAGCTTATTTGTTTCAAAATAATCAAAATCATACTATACTAGAAAGTAATAGGGATTGGATCGGTTCATTGAGTACTTACTTTTCTTTCTATGTTAATTAGGAAGGAGTTGGAAGTAACTATGTTAAAACGTTTGAAGGAAAAACTTAAAAAACGATGGCGAGATGTATTAAGAAGACGTATTCCAACTACAGTTCAACGTTCAAGATTAAAAAACGATATATCCAAACATACCATAGGATCTAAAGAAAAATAATCGCAGAAATGAAGGAGAGATAGAATGATCTATAAAGTATTATATCAAGAAGATCCATTAGAAATTCCTGTACGTGAACATACCAAAAGCATGTATGTACGTGCAAATTCCATTCGTGAAGTCCGTGAAATTGTGAAACCAAAAAATATAAATATTGAATTTATCCAATTAGTTGAAGACAATCATTTAGATTTTGAAAAGGAAAATCCTGCATTTAAAGTGGAGAACGATGAATCATGAAATTTGTAAAAAATGATCAAACAGCAGTGTTTGCACTTGGTGGTCTAGGGGAAATTGGAAAAAATACGTATGCAGTTCAATTTCAAGATGAAATTATTTTAATTGATGCTGGTATCAAATTCCCTGAAGATGAATTGTTAGGTATTGACTATGTCATTCCAGACTATACCTATTTAGTGCAAAACCAAGATAAAATAAAAGGTTTATTTATTACTCACGGACATGAAGACCATATCGGTGGGATTCCATATTTATTACGTGAAATTAATATACCTATATATGCAGGCAAATTAGCAATTGGACTAATTAAAAACAAATTGGATGAACATGGACTTTTACGAAAAGCAAAATTACACACATATCAAGAAGATGACATTATTAAATTTAGAAAAACAGCCGTTTCTTTCTTTAGAACAACACACAGTATTCCTGATTCCTATGGTATTGTTGTAAAAACACCTCCAGGTAATATTGTACACACAGGTGATTTCAAATTTGATTTTACACCTGTTGGAGAGCCAGCTAATTTAGCAAAAATGGCTGAAATCGGTAAAGAAGGCGTGTTATGTCTTCTTTCTGATAGTACGAATAGTGAAGTACCTGGATTTACTTTATCTGAACGTGTAGTTGGTGACAGTATTAATGATATATTCTCTAGAGTGGATGGGCGTTTAATTTTTGCTACATTCGCATCAAATATTCATCGTTTGCAACAAGTTGTGGAAGCAGCCGTTAAACATAACCGCAAAATTGCTGTTTTTGGAAGAAGTATGGAAAGTGCGATCAAAATTGGACAAGAATTAGGCTACATTAAAGCACCACAAAATACTTTTATTGAAGCTAGTCAAATAAACCAATTACCAGCAAATGAAGTGACGATTCTTTGTACAGGTTCCCAAGGTGAACCTATGGCTGCACTTTCTCGTATTGCTAATGGAACACATCGCCAAATTCAAATTATTCCTGGCGACACTGTGGTATTTTCTTCTTCACCAATCCCTGGAAATACTCTCAGTGTAAGTAGAATAATTGATCAATTATTCCGTGCAGGTGCTGATGTCATTCACGGTCCTTTAAATGATATTCATACGTCTGGACACGGTGGACAACAAGAACAAAAATTGATGTTACGTCTAATACAACCAAAATACTTCTTGCCGATTCATGGTGAATATCGCATGCTAAAAGAACACACTAAATTAGCTGAAAGCTGTGGTATTCCATTTAAAAATAGCTTCATTATGGATAATGGTGAAGTGCTGGCATTAGGTAAAGATCAAGCAAGTATTGCAGGTAAAATCCCTTCAGGATCTGTATATGTAGACGGTAGTGGTATTGGCGACATAGGAAATATCGTTTTACGTGACCGTCGCATTTTATCTCAAGAAGGTTTAGTTATTGTTGTTGTTAGTATTAATATGAAAGAGTTCAAAATTGCATCAGGCCCTGATATCATTTCTCGTGGCTTTGTATATATGAGAGAATCTGAAGACTTAATTAATGATGCTCAAAAAATAGTGGCTAAACACTTGAACAAAGTAATGGAGCGTAGAACAACTCAATGGTCTGAAATCAAAAATGAAATTACAGACACCATCGCACCATATTTATACGAAAAAACAAAACGTAGACCTATGATTTTACCTATTATAATGGAAGTTTGATTTATAGCAAAAGGGAGCTTTGTCAAAGCTCCCTTTTTTCAATCTTCTAATACTAAATTTTTCTCAAATCGTGAAATATCTTTATCTGCTCCAATAACAATCAGAATATCATCTTTTACTAATTGTTGATCTGCCATTGGCGATACATTAATTCCCTTTTCATTTGCTTCTTTTATTGCAACAACATTACAACCAAATTGCGCTCGAATATCCAACTCTAACAATGTTTTTCCATGCATTTTCTTTCCTGCTTTTACTTCGACAATACTATGATCATCTGACAATTCTAAATGATCCAATATATTCGTTGAAATGATACTATGTGCAATACGTCTACCCATATCTCTCTCTGGGTGTACGACATGATCAGCACCAATTTTGTTTAAGACTTTTTCATGGTAATCATTCTGTGCTTTTACTGTAATTTTATTAATACCTAATTCTTTTAACATTAGCGTTGTTAAGATACT
>JAJUGF010000111.1 GCA_029268495.1 Gracilibacillus sp. | reverse complement strand
TAAAGATTCTGCAATTTGTACAGAGTTCCATGCTGCACCTTTTAGTAAATTATCTGATACAACCCATAAATGGAATCCTCTACTATTATCTAGATCTTTTCTCACTCTACCAACAAATACTTCACTTTTTCCAGATGCTGAGTGTGGTGTTGGATATACTTGATTTGTAATGTCATCTTCTAAAACAATTCCGTCTGCATTACTTAATGCTTCATGAATTTGTTCAACAGATATATTCTCTTCTGTTATTTCGATATACACACTTTCGGCATGTGATGTAAAGAATGGTAATCTAACACATGTTGCTGCTACATTAATATGCTCATCATGCATAATTTTTTTCGTTTCATTAATCATTTTCATTTCTTCAAATGTATAGCCATTATCTTGAAATACATCTATTTGAGGTAACGCATTAAATGCTATTGGATAATGATTTTTTTCGCCGCTTACTGGCAAAATATTTGCTTCCATTTCTTCCCCACGTAGATACGCTTCTGCTTGTGTTTGCAATTCATTTACAGCTTTTGCACCTGCACCTGATACTGCTTGATATGTTGAAACAATAACTCGAGATAATCCAAATTTAGCTTGAATTGGTTTTAATGCTGCGACCATTTGAATTGTTGAGCAGTTTGGATTTGCAATAATTCCATTATGTTTTGCAATATCCTCTTCATTCACTTCTGGTACAACTAGAGGAACATCTTTATCCATTCGGAATGCACTCGTATTATCTACTACTACAGCTCCTCTTTTTACTGCTTCATGAGCTAAAGCTTTTGAAACAGAACCTCCAGCAGAGAATAATGCAATATCAATACCCTCAAAGCTTTCAGGAGTAGCTTCTTTTACAATATGTGTTTCCCCATTAAATTCGATCTCTTTACCTGCTGATCGTTTGGATGATAAAAGATGTAATTCATTTATTGGAAAATTCTTTTTAGATAATGTTTCCAACATTTTTTCCCCTACAGCTCCAGTAGCACCAACTACTGCTACATTATAACCTTGTACTGTCATTATTTTTGTCCCCTTCCGCTATTCTATCCATTAGTGTATTTGATTATCTCTTCTATTTTATCATAGATTAATCATTACTTTAATTATTTCACCATATTTATCGTTATCTTGCAACAAGAACTGGTTGAATTTGTTTGTGTAATAGTGCATTTTCTAGTGTCTCTGGTATTAATGTCATATCAGCAACTAAAGAATTGGGTTTTTTTATTGGATCGTCTTGACCAAACGGAACAAAGTACATTAATTTTGTTGCCATTAACCGCATTAGATTCACGCCATTTAATCCAAGCCCATCATTTGTTGATACTGCAATAACTACTGGTTTCCCATTACGAATAGTTGCTTTAGAAGCCATTAGTACTGCTGAATCTGTAATGGCATTTGCTAGTCTACTCATCGAATTGCCTGTCAATGGCGCAAGTATCATACAATCTAATGGTTCTTTAGGTCCCAGTGGTTCTGCATCTACAATCGTTGCAATTGGCTCTCTTCCCGTTAGAACTCTTAAACGTTCCATATGATCATCTGCTTTTCCGAATTTTGTATCAGTATTCATAAACGTATAGGACACAACTGGAACAACTTCTGCTCCTAATTCAATTAATTTTTCGATCTGTGGAAAGACACTCGCATACGTACAATGAGAACCCGTTAAACCAAAACCTATCTTTTTTCCTTTAAAGTCCATTTTTAATAAACCTCCCATGTATTTCAGTCAATATTCTGTGCTAATGCCCAGTATATGTTTTTGAATAATGGATGTGACTGATAGGATGGGATGTTCCTAAAAATGAAAAAATGTTTTTTTAGTATGTGTAACAATATAGGAATGATATTTTTGTACCAATTAATCCATCTGAAGTCAAAAAAGATCATTTTATTCTGATGAAGAGATACAATGAACAATTGTTTTTGCTAAGATTTCCCCAGCTGTTTTTGGTGCAACAAGTCCTGGTAATCCTAAAGCATGAATTACTTCAATACCACGTTTTTTTGCATAATCAAAGTCTATTCCTCCAGGTTTTGAGGCTAAATCAATAATTAATCTGTTACTAGGTAGTTTTTCTAATACTGCTGCTGTTACCACAACTGCTGGAACTGTATTTATCAATATTTCACAATGACATATATGATCAGAAATTTTGTCTAAGTGAATCGTTTGAAAACCTTGTTCGAATGCCCTAGCAAGATCTGTTTCACTTTTAGATACGATTGTAACTTTTGCGCCTAACCCAGAAAATTTATTTGCAGTAGTTTGACCAACACGACCGAATCCGAATACAAATATGTTTGAATCATGTATCGTTATATCCGTATGTTGAATTGCTAACATTATTGCGCCTTCAGCTGTCGGAATGGAGTTATATATGGCAATATCATCTCTCTCCATTAACTCGATTAATGTTAAATCATTTTCCTTTATCCAATGATCTAACTGATCACTTGTAATACCAGTAAAAATCAAACATTTTTTTGATAAGCGCTTAAACCAATCACTTGTTAAAACCCACTCTTTATCAGAAAATACTGCTTCTACTTTCCCACCATTTTGTATTCCAGTAATAGGTAAAACGATTGCATCTAATTGCTCTGATTGCAATTCTTTTATCGAGCATTGCTTAACAGCAGTATAACTTTGTTCCACTTTATCAAATCCAACGATAACTACATCGATCCATTCTTCATAATGAAGAGCGTGAATGAGACGTAAGTACCTTGCATCCCCACCTATAATGGCAATTTTCTTTTTAAGCATTCTTTCACCTCACATATAGCAATAAATATGTTATCTAAACTATCATATGATGTCGAATACGTTAAGTGATTGACTTATCATACTTTAGGCTTATGTTCCATAATACTTGAAATTGTTGAAAAGAGATTGAGACCAAAGAATTCATTCATTACAAAAATCCAAACGATTCGAAAGCTATTTTCCGAATCGTTTGGATTTTGTGCTTATTAGAAAGCTAACTTCTTTTGTTAATTTTTAAAATTCATTATCTGCTTTGCAACTGCACCGGGGTATTCGCACATAATTTATTTCTTAATTACAAATTAAATTGTGTCGTACCGTACTTTTATCTGAAATTATCTGTCTCAACAATAATCATATCATCACCAATTTTTTTTATTTGTCGCCAATCAATGCGTGAATATGTTTCTGTTTTTTTCAAACCAAACATTCGATATTGAGGAATAGTAAAACTTATAATCTGCCCTGTTTTTTCATCAATCTCTAAATCTGTTTGACCTAACAACCCAAGGCGTGTTCCTGTTGATAAATCTATTAATTCCTTGTTGCTTAAATCATGAAACCGCAATGGATACACCTCCATCTCATTAATTAGGTGAAGTAATAATTGCTGTTGCTATATCATCAATCGAAATTTGCTTCGTTACACCATTTAATTCTTGTAATGTAATCTGATCAATTTTTGCAATCGTATCTTCTAAAGTTGGATGATCATGTAAAATCATTTCATTTCTAGCATTACGACTCATTCGGCTATTTGTACTTTCTAAACCCAATAAATAAAACCCTTTTAACTGTTCTTTGCTTACGTGAAGTTGTGCCTCTTGAAATCCTTTTTTACTTACATCTTTTAATATCGTATAGATAGATTGAATCACATGATCTATTTCTTTAGGCGAAGTTGCTGCATATATTGTCCATAAACCTGTATCTATAAATGCATTATTATAAGAGAAAATGGTATACGCTAATCCTTTTTCTTCTCTTATTTTTTGAAAAAGCATGGAACTCATACTCCCGCCAATTAAGTTATTCATTAACATAAATGGATATTGTCGCTCATCTTTTATACCGACACCAGGTAAAGCAATACTTATGTGCGCCTGTTCAATTTCTTTATGTTTCACTAATTTATTTATAGAATAGTTAGGTTCTTTTCTAACAGAACTTGAGCATTCTCTAGATGGGATGACTTCCAATTTCTCATGAATCGAATAGAGTTGTTCTATTTCTATACTTCCAGCAATAGATACGACCATATTCGTTGCACTATAATGTTTACGATAGTAATCTAAAATGGATTCTCTAGTCAAATTTTTCACTGTCTGTTTTGTACCTAATATAGGATATGCTAAAGGGTTATCTTTATAGACTAATTCCATTAAATAATCATGAATAATATCATCTGGAGTGTCCTCCGTCATATTGATTTCTTCTAATACTACCTTTTTCTCTCTTTCGATTTCAACTGTATCAAAGCTTGATGCTACAATCATATCTATCATGATATCTAGAGCAAAATGAATATGTTGATCTAACACTTTCGCATATAAACAAGTATATTCTCTTGAAGTAAATGCATTAATTTCTCCACCAATTGAATCGAACGCTTCTGCGATGGCTTTTGGACTATATTTAGATGTACCCTTAAACAGCATATGTTCGATAAAATGAGATATTCCATTATTGGTTTTTGTTTCATCACGCGAACCTGTTTTAATCCAAATTCCTACAGTAACGGACTTTACCGTATCGATTGGTTCTACTACCACTGTTAGACCGTTCGCTAATTTTTCTTTGTGTATCAAGTAATTTCCTCCTAAAAATAAATAAAACTGATTCTATTCTTCATATTAAAGTATTTAAAAAAGAAACTGGATATCCAGCTTCTTTTTCTACTCATATTTACAATCACTCAATTTAAGCATGAAATCAATTATTGACACATTATGCTTTATCTTTTTGTTCTTGTAAGACAGCTTTTCTAGAAAGGTTGACACGTCCTTGACGATCTATTTCCTTAACTTTAACCATTATTTGATCACCAATAGATACAACATCTTCTACTTTGTTAATTCGTTCTTCTGCTAACTCAGAAATGTGTACAAGTCCTTCTTTACCTTTGAAAAGTTCTACAAATGCACCAAATTTCTCAACACGTTTGACTGTTCCTAAATACATTTGACCAACTTCTACTTCACGTACAATATCTTCAATTATTTTTTGTGCTTTTTTGTTCATTTCTGTATCTGTAGATGAAATAAAAACATTTCCATCTTGTTCAATATCTATTTTTACACCTGTTTCTTCAATAATTTTATTGATTTGTTTCCCACTTGGTCCAATTACATCACGAATCTTATCTGGATTAATTGTCATCGTAAGTATTTTAGGTGCATAATTAGATAATTCATGCTTAGGTTCATTAATTGTTTCTAGCATATGAGATAAAATATGCATACGTCCTTTTTTAGCATGTTGTAATGCTTCTTCTAAAATTTCGCGAGATAAACCATCAATTTTGATATCCATTTGTAATGCAGTTACCCCGTTTGCTGTTCCTGCAACTTTGAAATCCATATCTCCAAGAAAGTCTTCCATTCCTTGAATATCTGTTAAAATAGTATAATCTTCTCCTGATTTTACTAATCCCATTGCAATCCCTGCCACAGGAGCTTTAATTGGAACTCCCGCATCCATCATCGCTAAAGTACTTGCACAAATACTTGCTTGTGAAGTAGAACCATTTGATTCCAATACTTCAGATACTAAACGAATCGTATATGGAAATACTTTTTCATCAGGAATGACTACTTCTAATGCTCGCTCACCTAATGCACCATGTCCAATTTCGCGACGACCAGGTCCACGTATAGGTCCTGTTTCCCCAACACTAAATGAAGGAAAATTGTAATGATGCATAAAACGTTTGGACTCTTCTGCATCTAAACCATCTAAAATTTGAACGTCACCTAATGCGCCGAGTGTACAAATACTTAACGCTTGTGTCTGTCCTCTTGTAAACAAGCCAGAACCATGTGTTCTTGGTAAAACTCCAATTCTTGATGATAATGGTCGAACCTCATCAATTTG
This sequence comes from Gracilibacillus sp., assembly GCA_029268495.1. Classification (GTDB taxonomy): domain Bacteria; phylum Bacillota; class Bacilli; order Bacillales; family Amphibacillaceae; genus Gracilibacillus; species Gracilibacillus marinus. The sequence goes on along the minus strand of JAJUGF010000111.1, from coordinate 1,679 downwards.
GCGTCCATCAGGTCTAATTTTTTCTTTTGTAATTAGTCGACGAACTTCTTCTTTCACAATTTTATCTAAAACATTTGCTACTTGTTTCATAATGCTTGCATCTGCTTCTTGCTCTTCATACTCAGCAATAACTTTTTCTTTCACTTCATTAATTGCATCTTCACGAGCATGTTTTTCTTGTACTTGAATTGCTTCAATTAATTGCGCTTTTGCTTTACCTTCTACTTCATCAATTATGGTAGCATCTAATTCAAATAATTTAACATCCATTTTCTCTACTTCTAATGCTTCTATAATTTCTTCTTGGAATGCTACTAATCGCTTGATTTCTTCATGACCGAACATAATTGCTTCTAACATTACTTCTTCAGGTACTTCGTCTGCTCCTGCTTCCACCATATTTATTGCATCTTTTGTACCAGCGACAGTTAAATCAATATCGCTTTTTTCACGTTCTTCCAGTGTCGGATTCACGATAAACTTACCATCTACTCTACCAATAACGACACCTGCTATCGGTCCACTAAATGGGATGTTGGATATACTTAGTGCAATAGAAGAGCCGATCATTGCAGCTATTTCAGATGGTAGATTTTGATCTACACTCATTACAGTACTGATTACTTGTACTTCATTTCTAAAACCATCTGGGAAAAGTGGACGGATAGGTCTATCAATTAAACGCGAAGTTAATATTGCTTTTTCACTTGGACGTCCTTCTCTTTTAATAAATCCACCTGGAATTTTACCAACAGCGTACAATCTTTCTTCGTAGTTAACTGTTAATGGGAAAAAGGGTAGGTCTTTAGGTTCTTTTGAGGCTGTTGCAGTTGCAAGTACAGCGGTATCACCATAATGTACCATACATGCTCCATTTGCTTGTTTTGCTAATTCACCAATTTCTACACGGAAAGGTTGTCCTGCAATTTCCGTAGTAAACACTTTTTTTTCAACTGTCATTCCATACTTACTCCTCTCAAAAAGCAATCATGCTTTTCTTAAACTATTCCTATTTTACCATGTCATACATGTATATGTAACTAATTCTATCATTTTATATTTAGTATAAACCAAATACAGGTTTTTATATGCATTTTTACATACAGAAAAAGCGGGAATATTCCCGCTTTTTAAGTAGTTTATCGACGTAAACCAAGTTTTTGAATTAATTCACGATAACGTTGTACGTCTTTATTACGTAGGTAGTTTAACAAGTTACGACGTTTACCTACCATTTTTAAAAGACCACGACGTGAATGATGATCTTTCTTGTGGATACGTAAGTGATTATTCAAATTGTTGATTTCCTCAGTAAGGACAGCGATTTGAACTTCTGGTGAACCCGTATCACTTTCGTGTGTTTTGAATTCATTAATAATTTCATTCTTACGTTCTTGTGTGATTGCCATCCTGCTCACCTCCTATTATACTAATTGAACACCGATCCCCTAGCAATCGTCGGAGTACTCGAATTGCCAAGCTGACGGTTCCATAGTATAGATTACATCTTTTTTTAATAAATTGCAAGTAGTTCCGTACTATAATTGAAAAAAGTTACGAATTTCTTTCTCATCTTGTTGAAGTTGTCCGACAAGCTCATCGATACCTTGAAATTTCTTCTCAGAACGAATGTATTTCTTCCAGGAAATCGTAATAAATTGACCATATATATCCTCATT
>JAJUGF010000110.1 GCA_029268495.1 Gracilibacillus sp. | reverse complement strand
TGTCGTATTGTCTACTGTTGTCTTTACATGTATGTCATGATCAAATTCTTTTACAATATTTTCGACATATTGTGTCACTTTCTCGACAGGATTATCTTTTTTGGTTACTTTCACAATCGCTTGTTTGGAACCAAATAATCCGAATAATCCCTTTTTACCTTCTTCAATAATATCAATTGCTGCTTGGTCCTCTGTGATGTTTAACTGCTGTAATGCGGATTGGACCGCTGCCTCAACTGTCTGTCCAGTAGCAGTTATTTGTCTCACTTTTTCGTTCCTCCCGCAGTTTCATTCCCTTTATTTCTTAAAGGATTTGTAACTAAAAGTGTTTGAAGAATCATGAAAATGTTACCTACAACCCAGTATAAAGCTAACGCTGCTGGGAAGAAAATTGCAAATACACCAATCATAATCGGCATAATATATAACATCATGGACATTTGTGCCATCATAGGATTATCACTTTTAGGCATTCCTGACATCATTAACTTTTGTTGCAAAAATGTAAATGCTGCTGTTAGAACTGGTAAAATATAATATGGATCTGGATTATCTAATTGGAACCATAAGAAATGGTGGCCATCTAGTTCACTTGTACGCGAGATTGCATGATAAAATGCAAGTAAAATTGGCATTTGTACAATAATAGGTAAACACCCTGCCAATGGATTCGCACCATGCTTTTGAAATAATTGCATTGTTTCTTGTTGTAGCTTTTGTTGAGTTTGTTGATCTTTAGAGCTATATTTTTCTCGTAGCTTCTGTAATTCTGGTTGAATCTCTTGCATTGCTCTTGAACTTTTCACTTGTTTAATATTTAAAGGTAATAAAATTAAACGAATTAAGATCGTTACAAGTACAATTGCTAGTCCATATCCATAATCTGCTTGGAAAAATTCCGCTACCATTACAATTAATCGAGATAGTGGCCAAACAAAGAATGAATTCCAAATTCCTTCACTTTCAGCTGTGATGTCTTGATCTATTTCTGTACATCCAGAAAGCAATAAGACAACACCTAGTAAGCCTGTTAATAACAGGAGTTTCTTACGCATAAATATCCTCCTTAAATCACTACATTTTCTTCAGATTATTTTATCATTAATTACTTCCTAATACCTACTATCATGTGATTATTTCATAAAAATTACTTATTTAATAACTTTGTTTTAAATAAAAGATGCTCTACACTTCTTCTCACTTCATGATAATTACATGCTTTTACAGGTTTTCTAGCAATTATTATCATATCATATTCATTTTTTATTTCACATTGCAATTCCGTAAACGCTTGTCTAATATAGCGCTTAATTTGATTGCGCTCTACTGCATTCCCTACCTTTTTGCTTACTGATAATCCGATTCGAAAATGAGGTTGATCATTTTTATGTAAGTAGTATATAACTAATTGACGATTCGCGAAAGAAGCGCCTTGTTTAAATACTTTTTGAAACTCTACATCTTTTTTAATGCGATACGACTTTTTCATATTGAGAATAAGCCTCCAATAATTATAACAAAACTTCATTTTGAAGAAAATACTATCCTTATCAAGAAAAAGACCACTGAGATAATCAGTGGTCTATGCAGATAATACTTTTCTACCTTTTTGACGACGGCGAGCAAGTACGTTACGTCCATTTTTTGTGCTCATACGCGCACGGAATCCATGAACTTTTTTGCGTTTACGATTATTTGGTTGAAATGTACGTTTCATTATATATGCACCTCCCTGAGGAAATTTAAACTATCTTGGTTTAATCCAAGTCTCTCTTTTATATGGCGAAAGCCTTCTTTTTACTTATACTACTCCATTAATTAAATAGTATAAAATAGCAATCGATTAGACAGTCCTACTCATTATACTTTTTATTGTTCTAGTAGTCAATGTTAAGTTGTAAATTTCTTTGCTTTTTAAAATCTATATTTTTTTATACAAAAAGTTAACTGCTATATAACAGCAATCTTATCCTACTGTTATATAGCAGTTTTCTTTGTGGATAAGTTATTCTCCTATTTCGACAGTTATCTCCTATCTATCGACAAATTATTCACATCTTCTATGCATGAGGATAAAAAATACTCACATCTTGTCAACTTTGTGGATAACTCTATATAAAACATTGCAATTATCGTGTTTTTTTGATAATATGTATTTGTTTGCTAATTGTGAATAAAATGATTTTGATAATAAACTATCCACAGATTGTGGATAGTTTGTGGACAACCATACACACCTTGTTAAATAAGTTATACACATGATTGTGGAAAACTAGAATTGTGAAGTTTTCCTCTTTTTTGTCGCTATAATTTTATCCACAATTAAAAAGAATCATTATATATATAGGAACAATCTAGAAAGGAGGTCTAACGAACTTGGAAAACATAACAGATCTTTGGCAAAATACGCTAGATAATATTAAAGAAAAGGTTAGTAAACCAAGTTATGATACATGGTTGAAAAATACCACTATTGAACAAATACAAGAGGATACTGTCATTATTTCTGCGCCAAATGAATTTACGAGAGATTGGTTAGAATCCAAATACACACATATTATCGCAGAAGGTTTGTATGATATAACTGGTGCGAAATTATCTGTTAAATTTGTGATTCCAGAATCAACAAAATCATTAGAAATGGAACAGAACAATATTGAAAAGAAACAAACGATTTCCAAGCCTTCTAACGATAGCTCTCCGAAATCGATGTTAAATAATAAGTACACATTTGAAACATTTGTTATTGGATCAGGAAACCGCTTCGCACACGCAGCATCTCTTGCTGTAGCAGAAGCTCCGGCAAAGGCCTATAACCCATTATTTATTTATGGAGGAGTTGGATTAGGTAAAACACACTTAATGCATGCAATTGGTCATTATGTGTTAGATCATAATCCAAATGCAAAAGTTGTCTATCTATCATCAGAGAAATTCACAAATGAGTTTATTAACTCCATTCGTGACAATAAAGCAGTTAACTTCCGCAATAAATATCGAAATGTAGATGTTCTATTAATAGATGATATTCAATTTCTAGCAGGAAAAGAACAAACACAGGAAGAATTTTTTCATACATTTAATACATTACATGAAGAAAACAAACAAATTATTATCTCTAGTGACCGACCACCAAAAGAAATACCAACATTGGAGGATCGCTTACGTTCTCGATTCGAGTGGGGCTTAATTACAGATATTACACCACCAGATTTAGAGACGAGAATTGCAATTTTGCGTAAAAAAGCAAAAGCAGAAGGATTAGATATTCCGAATGAAGTCATGCTCTATATTGCAAACCAAATTGATACAAACATTCGAGAATTGGAAGGCGCACTTATTCGAGTAGTAGCATATTCATCTTTAACGAATCAAGACATTGATGCATCACTAGCTGCAGAAGCACTGAAAGACATTATTCCAAATTCAAGACCAAAAGTGATTACAATCCAACATATACAAGAGGTCGTAGGGAAAAGATATAATGTGAAGTTAGAAGAATTCTCAGCAAAAAAACGAACTAAATCTATTGCATACCCAAGACAGATTGCCATGTATCTATCTAGAGAATTAACAGATTTTTCTTTACCGAAAATTGGAGAGGAATTTGGTGGTAGAGACCATACTACTGTCATTCATGCACACGAAAAAATATCGAAATTAGTTAGTTCTGACCAACAACTGAATAAAGATATTGAATCCATCATTGAACAATTGAAATCTATGTGACTGTGAAAACTGTGGATAACACTAACCTTTCCATCAACAAGTTGTCCACATCTGGATAACTTATAGAATTCTAACAAAAATGGACTTATCCACATAATCACAGGCCCTATTACTATTACTACTATTTTTTATTAATAATTAATATATACTATACTTCCTCAAGGAGGATTAAAATGAAAGTCATTATCAACAGAGATAAATTAATGGAAAGTATTCAACATGTAACCAAAGCGATTTCTTCCAAAACAGCTGTGCCCATCTTATCTGGATTAAAAATACACGCAAAAGAAACAGGTATCAAGTTAACTGGAAGCAACTCTGATATTACAATTGAATCATTTATTCCATTAGAAGAAGAAGGTATTCAATACATTGATGAAATTGAGCAAGGAGAAATTATTGTTCATGCAAAGTATTTCCCTGAAATAATTCGTAAGTCACCTAAAGATACGGTGAAAATTGAATCAGATGAACAATTACAAGTAACGATTCAATCAGGCCATGCGGAATTTCATTTAAATGGACAAGACCCAGACGAATATCCTCAAATTAATCAAATTCAAACAGACGCAAGTTTTGAATTACCAATTACATTATTGAAAAATATGATTAAACAAACGGTATTTGCTGTTTCCACATCTGAAACAAGACCAATATTAACTGGTGTAAATATTCGAGCAGAAGATGGACAACTAAAGTTTGTTGCAACAGACTCACATAGATTAGCTGCAAGTAATGTCCCTTTGGAAACAGAATTTTCTAATTTTCCTACAAGTCAAGTGGTCATTCCAGGGAAAAGTTTAAATGAATTAAGCAAAATTTTAGACGATACAGATGAGAAGATTCAAATAAGCATTACAGATAACCAAATTGCATTCCAGACAGAATATTTATACTTCCTTTCTCGTTTATTAGATGGTAAATATCCTGAAACATCTCGTCTAATTCCTGAAGAAAGCAAAACAGTGATTCACGCAAATACGAAACAATTGTTACAAGCAGTAGATCGCGCTTCTCTACTTGCAAAGGACAATCATAACAATGTGATTCGATTACAAACAAACAATGACCAAACAATTGAAATCTCTAGTAATTCACCTGAAATAGGTAAAGTAGAAGAAGAATTAACAGTAGAGTCAATTGATGGAGAAGAATTAAAGATATCTTTTAGTTCCAAATACATGATTGATGCATTAAAAATAATGGAAACAGACAATGTTAAAATTGAATTCACTGGTGCAATGCGTCCATTTATTATCAAACCAACAGAACATGATCAATTATTACAATTAATCTTACCTGTTCGAACATTTTAATTTGAAAGAGGGACAAGTTGAATTGTTCCTCTTTCTCTTCATTCAACAATCAATATCTTCACAAATATTATTCCCACAGAGAAAATAGTAGAGAAATAAGCAGGAATCATCCCCCTTTGCTTTTCTAAATGTGAAATGTTTAGTAATATAGAGAGAAAGGCAATACTGCTAAAGTATGGATAGAACGGATCAAGAAAGTCAGAAAGAAGGTGTTTTAAAATGGAAAATATTGAAATCAATACAGAATATATACAATTAGGACAATTCCTGAAATTAGCGAATATATTAGAATCTGGAGGAATGGTGAAAGTGTTCCTTCAAGAAACTGGTGTATTAGTAAATGGAGAAGTAGAAAATCGCCGCGGTCGTAAACTATATCCAGGTGATATTGTAGAAGTAGAAGATGTCGGAGCATTTACTGTCACACAATTGGACTAGTCAGGAGAGATAAAGAGGGAAACTCTAATTATGTATATAAAATCACTACATTTAACAAATTATAGAAATTACGAGGATTTATCCATTAGATTTGATGACAAAGTCAATGTGTTTATTGGAGAGAATGCACAAGGAAAAACAAATCTAATGGAGTCTATTTATGTTTTAGGCTTTTCTAAGTCACATCGTACAACAAAAGATAAAGAATTAATCCAATGGAGCAAAAATTATGCTAAAATAGAAGGTAGTGTGTTGAAACGCAACCGTGAATTCCCTATGGAAATCTCCATAACGAATAAAGGTAAAAAGGCAAAATTAAATCATCTAGAACAACGACGTCTCAGTGATTATATTGGTGCACTGAATATTGTAATGTTTGCACCAGAAGACTTAAATTTAGTAAAAGGAAGTCCTCAAATACGGAGACGTTTTATTGATATGGAAATAGGACAAATCCAACCTGTCTATATCTATCATCTAGGCCAATATGTAAAAATCCTAAAGCAACGAAATCACTTATTAAAACAACTCCAAAGGAAGCAGCAAAAAGAGTATACAATGCTTCATGTCTTAACAGAGCAATTAATTGATCATGCTGCAATTATCGTTGAGAAACGTTATTTATTCTTAAGGGATCTCCAAAAATGGGCGGAATCGATACATAAGGGGATTAGTCGAGGACTAGAGAATTTGCGAATTGACTATGATACGACGATAAGTGCAAACGAAACGTATAATCGTAAGGAATTAAAAGAACAATTTATCGATGATTTTGCCAAGTATGAGGCAAAAGAAATCGAGCGTGGAACAACACTGATTGGTCCACATCGAGATGATTTAATTTTTTATGTAAATGATAAAAATGTACAAACATTCGGTTCACAAGGTCAACAACGAACAACAGCACTATCTCTTAAATTAGCAGAGATTGAATTAATTCATCAAGAAATTGGAGATTATCCAATTTTGTTACTTGATGATGTATTAAGTGAATTGGATGATTATAGACAATCACATTTGTTAGATACCATTGAAGGAAAAGTACAAACATTTGTATCGACAACAAGTGTAGACGGTATTGATCATACGACATTAAAAAAAGCTGAGATATTCCAAGTACATGCTGGAGAAATATCAAGATAAAAGTAGGGATAAGATGTTTATTCATATTGGCGATGACCATGTTATTCAGTCGAAAGAAGTTATTGCGATAATGGACTACCAATTGATGCACTCTTCCACCATCAATGAAGAGATGCTAACAGGAGTAAAAGAGAAAAAGCAAGTCAATGCATATAACCAAACAAATACAAAATCGATTGTAATTACAAATGAAAAAGTGTATTACAGCCCATTATCTGTACTAACACTAAAAAAACGAGCAAGTATGATAGCAACAATTAGTAAATTAGAAGATTACTCTGAACATAGCGAAGAAGCTTGAGAGAGCTAGTGTATTCCTATTTCCATAGTAAATTAAGAGATTGTAGGTGAAAGGTAATGGCAATAGAAGAACAAAAAGTAGAACAAGCATATGATGCCGATCAGATACAAGTATTAGAAGGATTAGAAGCAGTAAGAAAAAGACCGGGTATGTATATAGGATCAACAAATGAAAAAGGGTTACACCATTTAGTATGGGAAATTGTCGATAACAGTATTGATGAAGCATTAGCAGGCTACTGTGACCATATTGAAGTATACATTGAAGAAGATAATAGCATTACCGTTGTGGATAATGGTCGTGGAATTCCAGTTAGTATTCAGAAAAAGACTGGTCGTCCAGCTGTCGAAGTCATTATGACAGTACTCCATGCTGGTGGTAAGTTTGGTGGTGGAGGTTACAAAGTTTCAGGTGGGTTACACGGTGTAGGTGCTTCTGTTGTAAATGCATTATCTACTGAATTAGAAGTGTATGTGCATCGTGATGGTAAAATTCACCATATTAGCTTTAATAGAGGAAAGCCAAACAATGATTTATCCGTAGTTGGTCAAACAGACATAACAGGTACACGCACGCATTTTAAGCCAGATCCGGAGATTTTTACAGAAACAATCGAATATAATTTCGATACATTAGCAACACGTTTAAGAGAACTTGCCTTCTTA
>JAJUGF010000109.1 GCA_029268495.1 Gracilibacillus sp. | reverse complement strand
TGTGTTAGCCTGTCATTATATGGTTCTTGTTCTTGTATAAATGGCTCTTCAGTTAAATCCATAAAATTATCTTTTACTATTTTCATAATATCATTTGCACCAATTGTAATTAACACAATTTGAGACTCTTCGATGGATTCAACGATTTCTTCTTTCTCTAATCTTTTTAACAATTGATCTGTGCGATTGCCTCTTTTTCCAAAGTTATCAATCGTTACTTGAACATCTGCTTCACGAAATTGTTCTTCTAATATACCGACATACCCACCATTCTCAGTTTCATCACCTACACCTTGAGTGAGCGAGTCACCAATTGCAGTGATATGTGTATCCTTTTTAAAGAAATTCAGTGCATCTATTACTACTTCTTTAACTGTATCTTTAAATGCATTCGTCTCTTCAGTCTCTTCTATATCACCTGTTGTAGTAGATTCTTGCTCTTCGGTTGCTTGTTCAATTTCTTCCTCTTCGGTCGTTTCAGTTGTATCATCTTGTGTGGGAGGAATCTGTTCTTCATTTTGATTTATTGTAACTAGGAAAATACCTAGTATTAATACAAGTAAACTTGTGATTGTAAGAATGAGCATTCGTTGCTTTTTTTTCATTGTACACACCTTCAGTAACATTAACGTTTGTATAGATTAACTATACCCGATTTTACTAGATTCTACACTGTCAGTTTATGCAAAAAACTGGATTAACATGTGTAGATGGATAGAAAACTCAAAAAATATAGTTGCTAAAATAATATCATAAAAAGGAAAAAACCGTGAATCATTTAATGACTCACGGTTTAATTAATTTATCTTGGGGAGATAAATATCATTAGGTTATGGAGAATTATTCTCCTCGACGTAAGCGGTCTGCTTCTTGGAATGGACAACGGTGTTCCACAACAATTTGTCCATTTGCTTCCGCTTGTTGTTTGATTGTTTGATCAGCTTCATGTCTGAACCAAACAAGTTTAGATTGATGAGACACAAGCTCTTTCTTAGATGAATCAACAACTAATGTAATATCAATCTCACCTTCTGCTTCACTTGCATCTGTTACTTGGAATCCAATTTTGCGTAAAGATTTGATTGTATCTGTTGCTTCTTCACTAGACCCGATTACAGCAATTTGTTTTACGCGAATACCGCCATCTGTACGGTCGTAAGCTGAAGAAAGTGCCCAACTAATTGCTTTTTCAGTATCAGGTTGTACTGTTGGTTCAGTATTTGTTGCTTTAGCGATAGCTTGATCTAAATCTTGAATGATATCATCAACTGTCTCAATTCCGACAGATAAACGAACTAATTCTTCCGTTACACCAGCAGTTTTTAGCTGTTCACTATTTAGTTGTTGGTGTGTGGTAGATGCAGGGTGAATAATTAACGATTTTGCATCACCAACATTTGCAACATGTGACCATAACGTAATATGATCAATAATTGCGCGACCGGCATCACGACCACCTTTAATACCAAAAGTGATGATAGAACCAAATTGACCTTTTAAGTATTTTTTTGCTTTTTCATGTGATGGGTGTGTTTCTAAACCTGGATATGTTACCCATTCAATTTGTGGATGTTTCGTCAAATATTCAGCAACTGCTTGTGTATTCTCATTGTGACGCTCGATACGTAAGTGTAATGTTTCTAGTCCTTGTAAGAAATAGAATGCATTTTGTGGGCTTAAGCACGCGCCGATATCACGTAGTAATTGTACACGCAATTTGATAGCAAATGCAGGTGCGCCGATATCAATTCCAAATCGAATACCATGATACGTATGATCTGGTTCTGTAAATCCTGGAAATTTGTCGCTGTTCCAGTTGAAACGCCCGCCATCTACAACGATTCCACCGATTGTTGTACCATGTCCACCTATCCACTTTGTAGCAGAATGAACGACAATGTCAGCACCCCATTGAATTGGTTTACATAAGTAAGGTGTTGCAAATGTATTATCAATAATTAGTGGGATACCATTTTCGTGTGCAATATCTGCTACTTTCTCGATATCAAAAACATTTAAACTAGGATTTGTAATCACTTCACCAAAGATTGCCTTTGTCTTTTCTGTAATTGCAGAACGGAAATTCTCTGGATCTGTTCCATCTACAAATTTTACGTCAATACCGTATTTTGGTAATGTAACACTAAATAAATTGAATGTACCACCATACAAGTTGCTATCTGCAATAATCTCATCACCGGCATGGGCGAGGTTCAGAATAGCCATTGTAATTGCAGCCATACCAGAAGAAGTTGCAACAGCTGCTACGCCATCTTCAAGTAGAGCGATTCGCTGTTCAAATGCATCTACAGTTGGGTTCATAATACGAGTATAAATGTTACCAGGTTCTGCTAATGCGAATAAGTTCTGTGCATGTTCTGTATCGTTAAATACATAAGAAGTAGTTTGATAGATTGGCACTGCACGAGAATTAGTTGTTGGATCAACTTGTTGGCCGCCATGTAGTAATGTTGTTTCGTTTCCTGTAATGTTAAATGAATGTGTCAATGAAATCCCCTCCTGGATAATAAAAACCTCTTCTTAGTTTTTAAGAAGAGGTTGTCTTGTCATATTTGCCTCCTCTTATCTTCCAAGTGCGTATACACTTGTAGGAATTAGCACCATTTCAACTTAGAATAATCTATGCTGACGGTTGCCGGGCTTCGACGGGCCTAGTCCCTCTGCCGCTCTAAATAAGAGTGTTTCGATTCAATTGTTTACATTATAAGCAACAACCTATCCATTGGTCAACTGTTTTGTCAGAATTATTTGATTATTTGAGTAATTTGTCGAGGTAATTGCCTATGCTTTTCGTTTTTAGGTGCATACACTAATTAGAAATAATGATTGTAGGTGATAATAATGGATCACAATGAACGTAAAAACTTAATCCCTGAATGGGGAATTTCAATTGTCCGCAAGTTAGATGCATTAATATATGAGAATCCTACAAAAGACGTTTTAAGTCAGATGAATGATTTTTTTGAACAATCCAAACAAAAAATAGCGATTCCAATCGAAGAGAAAGAATTTGACACATATTGGACTGTCGATGTGCACATACCAAATGTGAAGAAAGAGCAAATTAAAGTGACGTATAATGATAAAACAATGACGATTGCTATAGTGCACAAGGAAGAAACAGAACAGTATGACCAACAAAATAGATTTTATCATAAAGAACAAAAAGAATACTTGAGGGAAAGAACGATTCGTATTCCAACAGATGGAGAGATTGACAAGGTGAAGGCGACATTTACGAACGGGCTTCTACGAGTGAGGATACCGAAAAAATAAATCAATACATTGATAGCTTCCATCCCTTTTTTTAGTGGAAATGTGCTATATTTAGATGTAGAAAGGGGGAAGGGATCTGTGGATATTTTTCAACTAGTTATCTCCATTATTTTGATTTTTAATATTATATTATCTCTAGCCATTATCTTCTTAGAGCGAAAAGACGCAACAGCTTCATGGGCATGGATTATGGTATTAACATTTATTCCAGTAGTCGGATTTATTTTATATCTTGTATTTGGTCGTAAGCTTAGTAATAAGACTATTTTTACTTGGGATACAAAAAGTAAGCTCGGTGTCAAAACAGCAGTACAACATCAATTACGAGAAATTGAAGCAAATGAATTTGAAATAAATGATCATCGGTTAAATCAATATAAAGATTTATTCTATTTACATTTACGGAACAATGATGCTATTTTCACACAAGACAATGATGTGCGTATTTATACAGATGGGAATAGAAAATTCAATTCTTTAATTGAAGATATAGAAAATGCAACAGATCATATTCATCTAGTCTACTATATTGTACGTTCAGATAAATTGGGAAGAAGATTAGCTGAAGTATTAATGAAGAAGGCAAAAGAAGGTGTACAAGTACGATTTTTATATGACGACATGGGTTCGCGCCAATTAAGTCGTAAACTTATTAAAGAAATGAGAGCAGCAGGTGCAGAAGTAGAAGGCTTCTTCCCACCATTAATTCCTAAGGTCAATTTTAAGATTAATCACAGGAACCACCGAAAATTAGCAATCATTGATGGAAAAATTGGCTACATCGGTGGGTTTAATATTGGCGATGAATACTTAGGAATGGATAAGAAATTTGGTTATTGGCGTGATACACATCTGAGAGTTGTCGGTAGTGCAGTGAAGAATATGCAAACACGATTTATTCTTGACTGGAATCAAGCTTCTCGCCATGATATTGACTATGACGAAAGATATTATGTAGCAGAAGGAAAAGGAAAAGTCGGAATGCAAATTGTTTCAAGTGGTCCTGATTCAGACTGGGAACAAATCAAACATGGCTATATCAAAATGATAATGTCAGCAAAGGATTATATATATATCCAAACACCATACTTCATTCCAGATGAAAGTTTATTAGATGCGCTTAAAATTGCTTGTTTATCAGGTGTAGATGTAAGAATTATGATTCCGAACAAGCCTGACCATCCATTTGTGTATTGGGCCACTTACTCTTATATTGGAGAAATGCTAAATGCAGGTGCGACAGTATACATTTATCAAAAAGGATTCTTACATGCGAAGACAATCGTTGTCGATAGTAAAATTGCATCTGTAGGAACAGCGAATATTGATGTGAGAAGTTTTAGACTTAATTTCGAAGTGAATGCATTCTTATATAATGAGACATTAGCGGAAATGCTAGTCGATGAATTTGAAAAAGATATGGAACATGTGACACAATTGACATATGGACTATATCAACAAAGACCAAAATGGATTAAATTCAAAGAATCCATTGCACGCTTAATTTCGCCAATATTATAGCAGTGTGTTATATATGTCTCTTGAATGCTAGATATATTCGATGAGACATGTATGTTCACATCACAGATGGCCTTATGGAAAGAAAGGGTGAACAATCCATTGCGTGAATTAAAAATAGAAGGACTAACAAAGACATTTGGAGAAAAGGTATTATTTGACCATATCTCCTTTTCTATTACAGAAAAAGAACGTATCGGGCTAATTGGAGTAAACGGTACAGGTAAATCGACATTATTGAAAGTACTTGCAGGAATCGACCATAGTGAAGCAGGGATGATGACACATCCAAATGATTATCGTATCGAATATTTAGACCAAGATCCAAATCTTGACGAAGAGTTAACGGTATTAGAACAAATCTATTATGGGAATGCACAAATAATTGTGACATTACGTGCCTATGAACAGGCTGTGTTGAAGTTAGAAAAAAGTCCTGAAAGTGAAGTATTACAAAAACAACTATTACATATGCAAGAAGAGATGGACCAACAAGAAGCATGGGACGCGATGACTGTAGCAAAATCTATTTTGACAAGGCTAGGGGTAAAAAAATTAGAACAACATGTCAAAGAATTATCAGGAGGCCAGCGAAAAAGAGTTGCTATAGCAAAAGCGTTAATTCAGCCTGCTGATTTATTAATATTAGACGAACCAACAAACCATTTAGATAACGATATTATTGAATGGTTGGAAGATTATTTGCCAAATTATCATGGAGCAATTCTTCTAGTTACACATGATCGTTATTTCTTAAATCGTATGACAAATCGAATTTTTGAATTAGATAAGGGAAATCTTTATACATATGAAGGCAATTACCAAACATTCCTTGAACAAAAGGCGTTAAGGGAAGAACAGTTGGAAGTTGCTGAGAAGAAACACCAAAGCTTGTTGAAAAAGGAGATTGCTTGGCTAAGAAGTGGTGTGAAGGCGAGAACGACCAAACAAAAAGCAAGAATAGATCGAGCAGAACAACTAAAAGAAGTGTCCTTTGATACAACAAAACGTGACTTTCGTTTTGAGATAGGTTCTGTTAGATTAGGAAACAAAGTAATAGAAGTAAAGGATTTAGGGAAAAGTTATGGAGAGAAGGTACTATTTCGCCATTTCGACTTCCTCATTAAGCCTGGAGATAGAATTGGTATCGTAGGGGCTAATGGCAGCGGAAAAACAACCTTATTAAATATATTAGCAGATAAAATAAAGCCAGATGAAGGAACCATCGATATTGGGGAAACAGTAAAGATTGGCTATTATACACAAGATCATCCACCACTTAATGAAGAAGCAAAAGTGATAGATGTGGTACGCGATGTGGCGGAAGTGGTCACAACGATAGATGGACAAACCATTTCTGCAGAGCAAATGCTCGAACGCTTTTTGTTTCCAAGAGCACAACAATGGACACATGTCCGCAAATTATCTGGTGGTGAAAGAAGAAGATTATACTTATTAACTGTGCTCATGCAAGAGCCGAATGTCCTTTTCTTAGATGAGCCTACAAATGATTTAGACACAGAAACATTAGCAGTATTAGAAGATTATTTGGAAGGTTTCCCTGGTGTCATGCTTACAGTCTCGCACGATCGATACTTTTTGGACAAAACGATTGACAATGTGATTGCATTTACAGGTAGTGAAACATTGACAAAATTTTATGGGAATTATTCCGAATTTAGAGAGCAACAAGCAAGAGAAGAAAAAGAGAAAGTACAATCTGTTAAACAATCCGCTGAACAACCGAAAAGAAAAAAGAAAAAACTCTCTTACAAAGACCAAAAAGAATGGGACACAATCGAAGAAGATATTACGGCATTAGAACAAGAACTGGAGACGATTGAACAAGAGATTGTAGCTGCAGGAAGTGATATTGGGAAAATCAACCCTCTTTTTGAAAAACAAAAAGAAGTAGAAACACAATTAGAGCATAAAATGACTAGATGGGAAGAATTATCATTATTAATAGAACAATTGGAGGAGGAAGTATAATGGCAGAACAACATATGTTAGAGAAATACGCTGAATTAGCTTTACGTACAGGTGTGAATTTACAAAAAGGGCAAGCATTAGTGATTAATTCATCCATTGAAGGTGCGGATTTTACAAGAATTGTTGTAAGAAAAGCATATGAAATTGGTGCGAAAGATGTACACATTAATTGGACAGATGATGAATTAACATTTTTGAAATACAAACATGTAGAAGAAGACGTACTTGCAGACATTCCTAACTGGCAAATAGAGAAACATCTTGCATTTGCAAAAGATGGAGCTGCATTACTATCGATTCGTTCCACAAATCCTGATTTGTTAAAAGATATTGATCCTAAAAAAGTAGCAAAAGCAAATAAAGCAAGTGCAGAAGCAATGAAAGAATTCCGCAAATATACGATGAATGACAGAATTCCGTGGTCGATTATTTCTATTCCGACAGGGGATTGGGCTCAAAAGATTTTCCCTCAATTGTCAAAAGAAGAAGCAATAGAAAGCTTATGGAAGGAAATCTTCAAAATTGTTCGTGTCGATCAAGAAGATCCGATTGCTGCTTGGGAAGCACATAATCAATTATTACATGATGCGAGAGCATTTTTGAATAAAAAAGCATATCGTGCCCTTATTTTTAAATCTGAAGGTACAGATATACGATTTGAGTTACCTGAAGGCCACATTTGGAAAGGCGGCTCTGCAGAAACAACTTCTGGATTTACATTTAATCCAAATATGCCTACAGAAGAAGTCTTTACAGTCCCACATAAATATGGTGTGAACGGGAAAGTTACAGCAACTAAGCCGCTTGTATATGG
>JAJUGF010000108.1 GCA_029268495.1 Gracilibacillus sp. | reverse complement strand
CGGATGCCATTCTTAGTGCTGAATAACCTATTGCAGTTCCAATCTCTAATACTTTACTAGGTTTCTGCATACGAATTAATTGTGTTAAAAAGGCAATCCCTACTTTATCCATTATAGGGACATTATGCTCCTTTGCTTCTTGTTCGATATCATGAATCCATTCCTCATTAGGGTTGTTTAATTTATTGATATAGTGGATTACATTTTCTTCAATCATATCTTGTCCTTCTTTCATGGTAAAAGCAGGGTAAATTACTCCCCTGCTCAAAAATACTTTATGTTTTATAATATAAATAAATCGCTTTTTATTCTTGTGGTTGGGAATGGATATATTCTGCTTCCTTCGCTTGGTGCTCTTCGTAAGTTGTGGAGTAATATACATTCCCTTCACGATCTGCTAAGAAATAAAAGTAATTTGAATCATCAGGCTGTAATACGGATTCAAGAGCACTCTCACCAAAATTGGATATTGGTCCAATTGGTAATCCATTTACATGATACGTATTATATGGTGATTCAATTTCATAATCAGCATATGTTAATCTTGAAATATGTTCCCCATGTGCATATATTACTGTTGGATCAGTCTGTAAAGGCATGCCGTCAGCTAATCTGTTATAAAAAACACCTGCAATAAGTGCCCGGTCATCACTTGAGGGCGCTTCTTCTTCCACTAATGAAGCAAAAGTTAAAATTTCATGCACAGTCATTTCATTTTCATCTATTTTTTCTTTATATGTTGCTACAACATCATTCGTTTTATCCAACATCTTAGTCACAATTGTTTCTATATCTGGTTCTTTGACATAGAATTCATATGTTGCAGGAAATAAATAACCTTCTAATGGGTAACGAATATCCTCATGTAGTATTTCATTCGTAAGTAATGATGGATACGTATCAATCAATGTCTGAATATATGTATCATCATTCATTTTATCGAGAAATTCTTGCTCATTCACACCAGCTTTTTCTGCATAAACAGCTGCTATTTCTTCAATATTACGCCCTTCTGGGATAGTCACACGTAAAACTGGTTCATCGAATACTGCACCTGTTTGAAGTTCTGATGTAATTTCTGCAAGAGTCATGGATGGGGACAATGTATAATCTCCCGCTTGAAAATCTGCTACATTGTTAAATTTCACATAAAAGCGATAAATCAGTTTATTATGAATTAGTCCTTCATCCTCTAGAATTGTTGCTATATCTGAAGTACTTGAACCAAGAGGTATATTAACTTCTACTTCCTTCGTGCTGTCTATATCAACAGGTGATAAGCCTTCTTTCACATAGTTATATCCACTATAACCACCAATGGCAATCGTAGCTATAAGAATGATAAAAATAATGATAAAAATTCTTCTAGCAATACTTGCTTCACGTCCACGCTCTTTTACAATATCACGATATGTAATTTTCTTTTTATTTTTTTTTGAATCGTTGGTACCTTCAGTCATCAGGCATCCCCCTTTCACCCGATTAATTATACTACAAATTAATCAATATCGAAACAAATCTAAACAAAATGTAAGAATTTGCAGAAATACTTGCCGATATCTGCTATTTCTTAACTTTTCTTAGGTTATTGAAAAAGAAGCAAGCGGATATTCCACTTGCTTCTCTATCTTATTAATTAATCTACTAAATCATTATCAGCAATTGTGTTTAATACTTCTTCTACCATTTCCCATTCTTCATCTGATTCAATTGGGAAAAGTGCTAGATCGTCTTCTTTATCTTTTTCTTCATAACGAAATGCAAATACTTCAACTTCTTCGTCATCTTTTTGCTCAGCTGGAACGACTGCCACATACGAATGGCCTGATTCGTCTACATCGAATGTAAACAATACTTCAAATAAATGTTCTTCTCCATTTTCGTCTGGAATAATAATTCGTTCTTTTTCTTCTAGTGCCATTATGACGGCCTCCTTTTAATTTATACTATCTAAATACCCTTGCAAAATCATACTCGCTGCCATTTTATCGATTACCTTCTTGCGCTTTTTACGACTCACATCAGCTTCTAATAATACCCTTTCCGCTGCCATCGTTGTTAAGCGCTCATCCCAATAAATGATTTCAACTGGGAATTGGTCTTTCAAAAATTCTCCAAAAGCGCGAGATGCATCTACCCTCGGCCCTTCAGTACCATTCATATTCTTAGGTAAACCAATTACAACTTTCTGGATATCTTCTTGTTCTATTGTCTTTTTTAATTCGTCGATGGTTGTCTCATAATTAGGTTCTGTCCAATGGATTGTTGTAAGACCTTGTGCTGTCCAACCAAGACCATCACTAATAGCAACACCAATCGTTTTCGAACCAACGTCTAGTCCTAATACTTTATTCATTATGTTTATTCATACGGATGTAATATTGAACTAATTCTTCAATTATTTCATCACGCTCTATTCTCCTCATTAAGTTTCGTGCATCCTTATGTCGTGGAATATATGCTGGGTCTCCTGATAGTAAATAACCGACAATTTGATTTATTGGATGATACCCTTTTTCTTCGAGTGCATCGTGTACAAGCAACATAACCTCACTTACATCCTTTTCGATCGGTTCGTCAGCAAAATTAAATTTCATTGTTTTATCCATTCCATCCATGGAAGCACCCCCATAAATTACAAACTTTGACACTGTTAGTTAAACAGTACAATACTTTGTCCATCTATTATACCGTTTCTTCACGTGAATTACCAAAGTTAACTTTGGTTCTCTGCATATTTTTCTACGTATTGTAATGCTTCTTCTACTTTATTCGGTTCCTTCCCTCCTGCTTGAGCCATATCTGGACGACCACCACCGCCGCCGCCACAAATTTGAGCAGTTGCTTTTACTAAATTACCCGCATGATATGTTGGGATTAAATCTTTCGTGACACCTGCTGCTAATTGCACTTTCCCATTGTTTACAGCTGCTAACAAAATAATTGCTGTACCTAATTTCTGTTTCATTTCATCTACTAATTGGCGCAACTGATTCATATCACTCACATCAACTTGTTTAGCCAATACTTTCACACCATTTATTTCTTTCACATCATCTAATATCGATGATGCTTCTAATTGGGATAGCTTATGTCGTAATCCTTCCATTTCTTTTTGTTGTTCTTTCATTTCTTTAAAAATGTGTTGGATTCGATCATTGACTTGCTCTTCTTTCGTTTTTAATAGATGTGCAGCCTGTTTTAATTGGTCGTGCTTCTCATTCACATACTGATATGCACTTTTAGCGGTTACTGCCTCAATACGGCGTGTACCAGCACCAATTCCTGATTCTGATACGATTTTAAACAAGCCTATTTCAGCAGAATTATTCACATGACAACCGCCACATAACTCTAAGCTATAGTCCCCAATCTTTACAACTCTTACTGTCTCCCCGTACTTTTCACCAAATAGTGCCATCGCGCCCATTTGTTTGGCTTCGTCTAATGATTTACTACTAATATCTACATGTAACGAATCCCATATTTTTTCATTTACCTTTTGCTCAATAAGTGAAATTTCTTGTTCTGTCACTGCACTAAAATGAGAGAAATCAAATCGAAGTCTATCTGGTGCTACTAATGATCCTGCTTGATTCACATGTGTTCCAAGTACGTCTTTTAATGCTTGGTGTAGTAAGTGTGTCGCTGTATGGTTCTTTACTATCGCTTGACGTGAAGATTGCTCTACAATTGCTTCTACCTCATCGTTTTGATTTAAATACCCTTCAACAACGATGACTTTGTGTAAGTTTTGCCCATTTGGTGCTTTTTGCACATTTATTACTTCAGCATGTCCATTTTTTGATTTCAACAAACCTTTATCAGCTATTTGACCGCCACTTTCCGCATAAAAAGGTGTTTCACTTAAAATAACATACCCTTCTTCACCATGCTTAATCGTATCTTGTAATGCTTTTTCTATTACAATTGCTTCTACAGTCGTAGTTACTTGTAATTGATTATAACCAACAAATGTGCTTGCTACAGTTATTTCTCCTAATACACCATCTTGTATTTGCATAGAATCCACTTTTTGTCTCGCATTTCGAGCTCGCTCACGTTGTTTTTTCATTTCTGCATCAAATCCGGCTTCATCAATAGTAAAACCAGCCTCAGCCACATACTCTTCTGTTAATTCTTTTGGGAATCCATAAGTATCATATAAGCGGAATACTTCTTCACCTGGGAATACAGATTTATTTTGTGCTTTTTCTTGTTCGACAATTTGATTTAAAATGTGTAAACCTTCTTGTAAAGTTTCATGGAATCTCTCTTCTTCTGTTTTCATCACATTTTCTATAAATGCTTGTTTTTCTTTTACTTCTGGATAGAAAGCATCCATAATACGTGCAACAGTACCTACTAGTTTATACATAAATGGGTCATCAATTCCAATTTGCTTAGCATAACGGACAGCTCGACGCAGTAATCGACGCAGTACATATCCACGTCCTTCATTAGATGGAAGCGCACCATCTGCTACAGCAAATGTTACTGTACGAATATGATCTGCAATCACTTTGAATGCAACATCTGTTTCTTCTTTTGCTCCATAAGTGGTAGTAGCTATCTCTTCTGTCGCCTTAATAATCGGTAAAAATAAGTCTGTTTCAAAATTTGTTTTTGTATTTTGAATGATACTAACTAGTCTTTCTAATCCCATTCCCGTATCAATATTTTTCTTAGGAAGAGGTGTATATGTGTCATCTGGATTATGATTGAATTGGGAGAATACTAAATTCCAAACCTCTAAGTATCGTTCATTTTCACCACCAGGATATAACTCTGGATCGTTCGGATTGCTACCATATCCTTCTCCACGATCATAGAAAATCTCTGTATTTGGTCCACTTGGTCCTTCCCCAATATCCCAGAAATTCTCTTCAATTCGAATAATTCTCTCTTCAGGTAAGCCTACTTTATCACGCCATAAAACATACGCTTCTTCATCTTCTGGATGAACGGTCACAGATAACTTTTCTGGATCAAATCCAATCCATTTGTCACTTGTTAGGAATTCCCATGCAAATTGGATAGCTTCTTCTTTAAAGTAATCACCAATAGAGAAATTTCCAAGCATTTCAAAGAAAGTGTGATGACGCGCTGTATAACCTACATTTGTAATATCATTTGTACGTATTGATTTTTGAGCGTTTGTAATACGTGGATTTTCTGGAATCACACGACCATCGAAATACTTCTTCAATGTTGCTACACCACTATTAATCCATAAAAGTGTTGGATCATCTTTTGGTACAAGTGAGGCACTCGGTTCCACATTATGGCCCTTTTCTTTAAAAAAGTCTAAAAACATTTGACGAACTTGTTGTGAAGTTAAATTCTTCATGTAAAACCCTCCTAAATTATGTATTTTTTTATTTATTAAAAAAACTCTCATTCCTGCAAATGCAGGGACGAGAGTTATATTCCGCGGTACCACCCTAATTATAGTAATTAGATTACTATCAACTTTAGACTCTGTAACGTAGAGTAACGACAGTGATTAGCTGCACTTCGAACTAGCTTCAATGACAAGAGCATATAGAACTTTTTCCAGCCAAGTGAAAGTTCCTCTCTTTACATGATTGCCATTTACTCGTGTTCTTCAACGATTTCTTTGATATCCTACGATAGCATATTATAGTGAAAAAAAACTCATCTGTCAATTTGTTTAAACTGTTTCCATATTAATGGAACGGCTACCCGGGCAATAGCTAGGACTGGAATTGCTAATATCATTCCAATTACACCGGCAACCTTTGCTGCGACAAACAAAGTAAGAATAAGATATACAGGATGAATATGCATACTCTTCCCTACAATATATGGGGATAACAAATTCCCTTCCGCCAATTGTACAAGCAACACAGCACCAAGTACAAACCAAACCATTCTTTCTGATATAGTGAATGCAATGAAGATTGCTGGCACTGCACCAATAATTGGCCCAAAGTATGGAATGAAATTAGTTAATCCACTGATGATTCCAAGTAATAAAGCATAACTCATCCCAATCCATTTCAATAAAAGAAAACTTAATAATCCTACGAGAAAGCATACTAGAATTTGCCCCCGAATATACTGTCCTAAACTATCTTCCATTTCACTTGCCAAGTTACAAGTAAAGGATTGATATTTTTTTGGGACAAGTCTTAGTATACTTTTTTGTAACTTCTCATAATCTTTTAAAAAATAAAAAACTAAAATCGGTATAACAGCTAACATTACAAACATATCGAATAGAACCGCGATATTCTTCATTAAACTTGTTAATCTTTCAATAAGACCTGTTTCTAAGTCTATGAAGAGTTGATCCATTTCTTGATGAAATCCTTCTGGCAAAAATGCTGTCTGTTCATAAATCATATAAATAAATTCTCGATATTGTTCCATTAACTCTGGTATATTTGCCTGAAAATCTTCTATTTGTTTGACAAACATCGGAAATGAAAAATAAATACCTAATCCTGCTGAGATAAAAAAAGTAAAATAAATGAACAAAATCGCAACAGTTCGAGGTATTTTTTTCTTTTCTAACCAATTGATTACAGGGTGTAGTAGATAAGCAATCAAACCTGAAATAAGAAAAGGTATCGATATTTGAAATATAACGACAATTCCACTTTTGTAATATGGGAATAAAATAATTAATAAATAGATAAAAAGGACAAATAGACATAGAATAACTAGTTGTATTACAGTGCGAATTCGCTTCGTCTGATCTGCCATCAATTAAAACCTTTCTAGCTTTCTTTCCTCTTCTGAGAAAATATCATTTAATGAACTTAATGAACCATCTAGTTCCACTTCATGTAAATATACGATATTATCTTCAATTGTTAACTCAATATAACAATTCCAACAATAATATTGATTTACTCCAATGATACCTATATCTTTACTGTTACAATTCGGACAGCGCACTAGAAGTTCCCTCACTTTTCCTTTTTATCCGACAGTATAACCAAATACGATAATGTTATACATGCTTTTACATAACAAATACAGACAACACTTATACAAGATGAGAATCACTATCTATTCTCATCATTTAATTAAGCATCATCTGTATCATAGTCATTGTATAGATTGCTTTCAGTAAAGGATTTCAGTGTCCATTTCCTTATTCAACAAAATCATAAGGAGAGAATGTTTCTTGTTTCACTTCAATTGCTAATAGTTTTTCATCTGCTGTTTTTGGTTCTTCCTTATTTTTTTTAGAAACAGAAAACAATTCATGTAGGTAATCAACTAATGATGTGAATCGTTTATTCGTATCTTCCGTATTTACTCCACGAATAAACGCATCCTTGTCGCCACAAATAATTAATGATTGCTTTGCTCTTGTAATACCAGTATATAATAAATTTTTTCGTAACATTCGAAAATAACCAGGTATGACTGGCATGATAACAATTTGAAATTCGCTACCTTGTGACTTATGAATAGATGTACAGTATGCATGCATAATATTGATTAAATCTGTCTTTGCATATCCCACTTCTCTATCATCATACTGTACGACTAATTGTTCTTCTTGTTCTTTTGTTTCGTCCTTTTCAAAGATTGCTACAATTTCTCCAATGTCTCCATTAAATACACCATCTTCAGGTTGATTCACTAATTGAATGACCTTATCCCCTTTTCGATAGG
>JAJUGF010000107.1 GCA_029268495.1 Gracilibacillus sp. | reverse complement strand
GCTAGTTGTTTTATATTTAGCGTAAGGAAAGAGTTCTGGATTTGCGTTGCCCATTGCAAACCCGTGTCCAACATAGGAAAGCATTTGCTTATCATTCATTCCATCACCAAATGCAATCGCATCTTCTTTAGCTATATTTAACCTTTCTAATACTTGTTTAATGGCACTACCTTTATTTACATTCTCGCGGATGACATCATAACTATGTCTGAGTCCATCCACATTTACTTGAGAAAAATAAATGTCCTCCTCTTCTAAGTCATATAGAACAGGTTCATCTGGTTTCACATTCATGATGGTAATCCCTAAAATATCTTGCTTATATTTTTCTTCATAAATTTGAGCTTGATGGATATCAAAATAATCTAGGAAATGTTCAATAATGTCTCCTTCTGTCGATGTTAGCAAATTTAGCTTATTGGTATACAAAATCATATCATGATGATGTGTACGTGCAACATCTAAATAATGTTCAATGATAGAAGAGGACATTGGTTCATTCACAATAATATCATCCTGATAGATAGCATAAGCCCCATTGTAGCCAATATAGGAATGGACATCTAATTCTTTACCAATTTCTTTTATTTCATGAATAGGTCTACCTGTTGCCAAAAATACTTCAATATTATTTGCTTTCGCTGCTTTAATTGCAATTTTCGTAGAATCCTCAATCGTATGATCTGCTCGGAGAATCGTGCCATCGATATCTAAAAACAACACTTTGTAATTTGCCATTTGTTTACTCCTTAAAAAGTCAATTTAGTTAATTGCTCTCCACTTGTTTCTTCAAAACCTTTTACGTATTTTAAACGGCGTTGAGCTGCTGAATTGTTCACTTGTTCATCTGCATGATATGATGAGCGCACGAGTGGACCTGCTTCACAATGTGTAAATCCTTTAGACAATGCAATCTCTCTTAATTCATTGAATTCATCTGGGTGATAATAACGTTCTACTTGCAAATGTTTTTTCGTTGGTTGTAAATATTGTCCAATTGTCACAATATCGACATTGTTTGCACGTAAATCGTCTAATGTCTCAATAAGTTCTTCTTTTGTTTCACCTAAACCAACCATAATACTAGATTTTGTTGGTGTTGTTGGTGCAATTTCTTTGACACGTCTAAGTAATTCTAATGAACGATCATACATGGCGATGGCACGTACCCTTTTTGTAAGTCTACGCACTGTCTCGACATTATGATTGAAAATATCTGGCTTACTATCCATTAATGTATGTAAACTTTCATAATCCCCTTTCATATCAGAAGGAAGGATTTCAATCGTGCATCCAGGAACACGTTCTCTAACTTTTCTTACAGTTTCTGCAAATACGAGTGCACCGCCGTCTTTCAAATCATCACGCGCTACTGCTGTGATGACAACATGTTTTAAATTCATGATTTCGACAGATTCTGCTACGCGTTCTGGTTCGCCCCAATCTAATTCGTTCGGCAATCCTGTCTTTACAGCGCAAAAGCGACATCCTCTTGTACATGTATCCCCTAATATCATAAATGTCGCTGTTTGACGTTCACTCCAACATTCATGAATATTCGGACATTTTGCCTCTTCACAAACTGTATTCAAACGTTTGTCACGCATTAAGTGTTTAAGTTTATTATAAGATTTGTTTGTATTTAATTTAATTTTGAGCCATTCCGGTTTACGTAAGTGTTCTTCTCTGTTTGCCATTTTGTCATCTTCTCCTATCTAGATAAATTCCAGTCATCATTCATGTACTTTGTCTTCATGACGTGTTCGATTTCTACTTGTTGCTCTCTGGAAAAAGTAAAAGGAACTAATTCAATATCTAATCCTTGTTCAAATCCTTTTTTGAAAGCAGTTGTAACATTATCCATGGTGATTTTTCTAGTTGTGACATCTTGAATGGACACAGCCTTTTCGCTAAATGCCCGAAGTGCTCTTTCTTTCACTTTTTCATTAGGGTATATAAAAAAATTATAAAGCTTTTCATCGTCGATTGCTATAGGAATGGAGCCATGTTGTAGAATCACTCCTTTTTGCCTTGTTTGGGCACTTCCACAAGCTTTCTTACCATCAATCACTAACTCATACCAAGAAGGTTCTTCAAAGCAGACAGCAGATTGGGTAACATCCAATTTCCCTTCAGGTAATGCAA
The DNA here is from genome assembly GCA_029268495.1 of Gracilibacillus sp. Classification (GTDB taxonomy): domain Bacteria; phylum Bacillota; class Bacilli; order Bacillales; family Amphibacillaceae; genus Gracilibacillus; species Gracilibacillus marinus. Next base: position 5,532 of record JAJUGF010000107.1, on the reverse strand, counting down.
ATGTGGCATCAATGCCAAGCTCATGGAATCCTTCAAGCAATCCATTAGAAATCACCTTATACGCATCTTTAACAGATAACGGCATTTTCGGGTGACTTTCTGATACAATCACACTATATGTAAGTTCATTGTCATGTAGTACAGCTCTACCACCAGTTAGCCTTCTTACAATCGGGATATTTGATTCATTTAATTTGTTTGTATCCAACTTTCCTTTTGTCTTTTGGAAATAGCCAACTGACATGCCAGCGGGCTCCCACTCATAAAATCGTAATACGGGTGGTATTTCGTTTTTGCTATGCCAATTTAATAAACATTCGTCCACTGCCATATTGTATGCTGGCGAGCATTTGCCAGAGTGGACATAATACCAAGATTCACTCATATTAATGTGACGTATTTACACGAAATAACGTCATTCCCTCCAATACAAAGTAGTCTCTATATCTATTAATTCTACCATTTTCCACCATTATAATCGTACAACTTCTTACCGTTTCTGTCAAAAAGATGAAGGGAATATTGACGTATATGCTATATTGAATGTGAAGCGTAATCGCTTAATATATCGGATCTATTTTTAATTAGAAAGAAGTGGTGATTATTTTTGATTTATCAATCGTAGAGTGGATTGTTATTGCACTTTCGGCAGTATTAATTGGTTTTGCTAAAGCTGGCGTTGCAAGTATGGGAATTCTCGTTGTCACTATATTTATGCTTGTGTTTCCAGCAAAAGATGCAGTAGGGATACTTTTGCCATTATTAATTATTGGTGACTTATATGCGGTTACTTATTACCGGAAAAATGTTGTCTGGAAATATCTATTTGCACTTATTCCATCTGTACTAATAGGGATTTTACTAGGGTATGTGATGTTGAGATTCATTACAAATGAACAATTAAAACCGATGATTGGATTACTTGTCTTAAGTTTGATTGTTTTACATTTGATCAGAGACAAATTAGGTGAGCGATTCAATCAAGCATTGCCACAATCCAAATTGTTTACATTACTCATGGGAATACTAGCAGGATTCACTACAATGATAGGGAATGCAGCAGGTGGTGTCATGGCAATTTACTTGTTAGTAAAAGGATTACCTAAACGAGAATTTGTCGGAACAGGTGCATGGTTTTTTCTTTTTGTGAATGTCATGAAAGTACCTTTTTACATCTCACTTGGCATGATTACAGTAGAATCCTTTTCGTTCAATTTGTGGTTTATTCCACTTATTCTTCTTGGTGCATTTCTCGGGGTGAAAGTGATTCATGTAATCCCACAAAAAGTGTTTCAATTTTTAGTTTTACTTTTCGCTGCAATTGGTGCAGTACAACTTCTTTTTAGCTAAGCAATATAAAACCGTTTTTTCTAAATTCCTCAATTACGAAAAGACGGTTTTTTTTGTATACACATATAGAATGGATGGCAAATAATGTATTTTAAAATAATACACATAATTTCGACAAAATTCTGAATATTTGTGTTATTATATTTTTAGCTATTTAGTTGAGTTGTTTTGGAGGGTACATTGATGAAAGATAAGCATTTAGAAACTCTATTACTGCACGGTGGGCAAGTGCCTGATCCAACAACAGGATCAAGAGCTGTACCAATCTATCAAACTACATCATATGTGTTTGAAAATACCGAACATGCAGAGAAGTTATTTGCATTACAAGAAAATGGAAATATATATAGCAGGTTGATGAATCCTACACTAGATGTCTTCGAAAAAAGAATGGCATTGCTAGAAAGTGGAGTGGCAGCAGTTGCGACAGCATCAGGTATGGCAGCTATATCCATGGCAATTATGAATCTAGCTTCAGCTGGAGATGAGATTGTAGCTGCAACCAATATTTATGGTGGAACATACAATCTATTCTCGATTACATTGCCACGTTACGGTATTACAGTGAAATTTGTTGATCCGACAAACCCAATCAATTTCAAAAAAGCAATTACAAATAAAACAAAAGCGATATTTGCGGAAACAATTGGAAATCCAAGTTTACATGTACTTGATATTCCAGCAGTTTCAAAGATTAGCCATGACGCAAATATTCCTTTAATTATTGATAATACTTTTGCCACTCCATATGTATGTCGTCCCATCGAGCAAGGTGCAGATATTGTCGTGCATTCAGCAACAAAGTGGATTGGTGGGCACGGTACGTCTATTGGTGGAATTGTTGTAGATGGTGGCAAATTTAATTGGAATCAATCGAAATTCCCAGGATTTATTGAGCCAGACAAGAGCTATAACGGCATTATTTATGCAAAAGATTTTGGCGAGATCGCATTTGCAACAAAGCTTAGAGTCCAATTATTACGAGATCTCGGTGCATGTTTAAGTCCATTTAATGCATTCCAGTTGCTACAAGGTATAGAGACATTAAATCTTAGAGTGGAACGTCATAATAGCAATGCACTACAATTAGCCGAACGGTTAGAGAAGCATCCAGCGGTGAGTTGGGTCACATATCCTGGATTACCAAGCCACCCTTCTCATGCATATGCATCGAAGCATTTAGAAAATGGTTACGGGTCTGTGGTTGTTTTTGGTATTAAAGGTGGAAGAGAAGCGGGTAGTGCATTAATTAATCAAATGAAGCTATGGTCACACTTGGCAAATGTTGGGGATGCGAAAAGCTTAATTATTCATCCTGCAACAACTACCCATTTACAATTGTCGAGAGAAGAATTAAAAGCAACAGGTGTATCAGAAGATATGGTACGTCTATCTGTAGGATTAGAAAATATTGATGATTTATATGAAGATTTAGATCAATCCTTACAGCTTGCGACAGGACAAGCATCTTCTGTTAGAGAGAATCAAGTACAAGAGACAGAAGATATTGTCCAACTATTAACACAAGAAGTCATCCGTCAACTAAGAGAAAAGCGGATTTGAATCTAGATACAACACGCAGTACATGTGTGTCTATCATATAACATTTTATAGGGGGCTTTACAATGAAACAAACAAAATTATTCTCATTGTTGCTTGCGGTCTTATTTGTTCTATTTTTAGCTGCATGTGGTTCAAGCAATGATGACACTACAGGCGAAGAAGCAGGTAAGGATTCTGATACGACGAATAAAGCAAATTTAGAAGGTGTACCTGAAGCATTTACAAAAGAAGAACCATTGAAGATTATGGTTGTTCGTAAAATCGGTGGAGATGATCATACTGCACAGTTTCTAGCTGGTGCACAACAAGAAGCACAAGCGTTAGGAATGGAAGTCGATACTTTCTCAGCGAATGGAGATACAGAAAAATTCCATAATACGATTCAACAAGCAATTGATCAAGATTATGACGGATTGATTATTTCACATGGTGATGATGCTGCAACAGTTGAACTAGTAACAGCTGCACGTGAAAAAGGAATGGAGGTAGTTACATTTGATTCTATTCCTGATTTATTAGAAGTAGATGGTGTTACATTAACATCACAAAATGATGAAGAATTAGCGACATTAGCATTAGATAAATTAGTGGAAGAACAAGGTGAAGAAGCGAAAATTGCTTACTTATGGGTAGATGGTTTTCCACCAATGGTAAGAAGAAATAATATTTATACACAAGTATTAGAAGAAAACCCGAATATCGAAGAACTAGAACGATTCGGTGTTGCGAATGATAATACAACAGTAGATACGCAAAATGCTGTAGCAGCATGGTTGAATAAATATCCTGAAGGTGAAATTGATGCCATTTTTGCAACATGGGATGCATTTGCTACAGGTGCGACGCGTGCGTTAACAGAAGCTGGTAGAGATGAGATTGCGATTTATGGTATTGATGTATCGAATGCTGATTTACAATTAATGCAAGAAGAAGGTAGTCCGTGGAAATATACAGCGGCTGTAGATCCAAAATTAATTGGTTCTGTCAATGTTCGTTTACTTGCTAAGAAGTTGGCTGGTGAAGAAACACCACAAGAATATTCATTAGAAGCATCACTAATCTCTCAAGAAGATTTAAATGCATCTGGTGAAGAAGTAAATATGGAAACATTACAAGATGTGATTGACGGATGGGGAGAAACAGACGCATTTTTGGAAGATTGGATGATTACATTAAAAGAAGCGAAATAAACTAGTTTTGTTTATACATTACACATTCGTTCAATGTTTGGACGGATGTGTTCCTTTTCTTTTTTTATCCATACATAGACAAGTGTAAGAAAGAAGGTGATTTTATGACACAAGGATTAGTAATGAAAAATATTACAATCGATTTCCCAGGTGTGCGTGCATTAGATAATGCACAGTTTCATCTAGAATACGGACAAGTGCATGCGTTAATTGGAGCAAATGGAGCAGGGAAATCGACATTAATGAAAGTATTATCAGGTGCCTACACACATTATACTGGTGATATTTTAATAGATAACAAGAATGTACAAATTCGCTCACCGAAAAATGCAAGTGACTTAGGTATTCAAATTGTGTATCAAGAAGTAGACACTGCATTAATTCCATATTTAACTGTCGGTGAGAATATTATGTTGCATGACATGGTAACAGGAATGGGCAAGAAGCAATTTATTCAGTATCGTCACATTCATCATGAAGCTACAAAAATTCTCGATGAGTTACAGATGAATATGTCATCTAAACAATTAGTTCAACAGCTTACACTAGCAGAGAAACAAATGGTATTAATCGCAAGAGCCATTTCAAGTCAATGTAAAATTCTAATACTAGATGAACCGACAGCACCTTTAAGTAGTAAGGAAACAAAGCAATTATTCGAGATTGTTAGAAAACTAAAGCAAGACGGTGTTGGAATTGTATTCATTTCTCATAGATTACAAGAGTTAATGGAAATATGTGATCAAATTACTATTATGAGAAATGGTAAATATATTAGCTGTGAAGCAATCGCAACAACGACAGTAAACCATATCGTTGAACAAATGTTAGGAAAGAGAATGGACGAACAATTTCCAGTCGTAGAAAAGGAAATTGGAGAGCCACTGTTTGAAGTGGAACAACTAGCAGATGGGGATAAAGTGCAAGATATAACTTTACATGTAAAAAAAGGCGAGATCATTGGATTAGCAGGGTTAGTTGGTGCTGGGAAAACAGAGATTTGTAAAGCGATATTTGGTGTGAGTGCAAAGACATCAGGAAAGCTCGTATTAAATAATCGAGAGTTGAAGATAAAAACCCCATATCATGCGGTAAAGAGTGGCATTGCATTTGTACCTGAAGAACGAAGAAAAGAAGGAATCTTTGTGGAAGAAGATGTGAAGACAAATGTTACAGCAGCAAATCTTCACGCATTTACAAAATCATTTTCTTTCTTACACTTTGCTAAAGAAAAACAAAAAGCGAAGGAAATGGTATCCCAATTAGACGTTAAAACACCTACAATAGATACCAAATTACAACATTTGTCTGGTGGAAATCAGCAAAAAATAGCAATAGGCAAATGGCTTGTGACAGATGCAGATGTGTACATATTCGATGAACCAACAAAAGGTGTCGATGTCGGTTCAAAAAAAGATATTTTCACATT
>JAJUGF010000106.1 GCA_029268495.1 Gracilibacillus sp. | reverse complement strand
TTATAACGGATTATCTCATTTTTGTGAAGCAGTCCTTTAGGATTATTCCAAAAAATTATATTATTATTCCTAATTTGTAAAAAGTTATGTGCTATACTAACTATAAAATAAACAGTAATTGATTAAATAATTGAAGTACTTCTTGATTTGATTAGCCCTATTAGTATTTGAGAGGAAGTGTGTACTTGAAAGCCTATATTGTTTTTGTAACGATATTCTTATTTTTGTCAGGTTGTAGTCATATAGAGGAGGAAGCAATTGACGATTTAAAAACCATTGAACAAGAATTATTAGATAATGATATTACATCTTCGAATATTCTTTATACAGAAGAATTAGAAAATTCGGCATTCTCGATATTTGAGAAGACAAATGGATTTGGTGTATATCAATTTTCCCTAAATGAAAAAGGATGGAGTTATCAAGGACATTCTGGTTTCACGGATACAATGGATCCAACTACTCGACCAATTTCCTTTACACAATCTACTTGGATTAATGGGCCTGTTTCTATGGAACAAGAAAGCACATATACTACATTATTTTTAGGGGTAATAAATGATACGAAAATAAGTAATGTTACGCTTTCATACAATAATGTCACAAAAGATGCAAACATCATAAATAATAACGATACAACTTATTGGTATATTGTTTCTGAAAATGACAAAGGAGATGAACAACCGTATATCCTTTCTGCATACTCAAATGAAGGTGAACTACTGTATGAAAGATAATAAAAGCCTGTAGCTAAATTTTTAACGGTACAATTTTAGCTACAGGCTTTTATATATTTATATACATATAATTTGTTCTTCTTTCATATCTTCCAAAAAACAAAAATCATTTTTCACTTTTACTTATCATACATATAGATAAAGCGAGATATGAATAGTGGTGGGAGGATTCATTATCGTTTGCATAAATAAAATCAGTTGGAGAGGATGTACTTCGCTGATCAAAATGGTCTTACTTTATAGAAACAATGCCATTAGGAGGTTTTTATATGGATATATTAAGAAAAGCACAGCACCACAGAGAAAAACAAAATGCATTGAAATGGGAAGGAACATTTAGTCAATATTTAGAATTGTTAAAAGATAGACCATATTTAGCTCAATCTGCACACTCTAGAATTTATCAAATGATTAAGGATGAAGGAATGGAAGAAGCAGATGGTGTGAGAAGATATAATTTTTTTAGCGGTCAGCTTTTTGGTTTAGAAGAAGCATTAGAAAAATTAGTAGAAGAATACTTTCATCCTGCAGCAAAACGTTTAGATGTAAAAAAACGAATTCTTTTATTGATGGGACCTGTTAGTGGTGGAAAATCCACACTTGTAACGATGCTAAAAAGAGGGCTCGAACGATATACATTAACAGATAAGGGTGCAGTATATGCAATTAAAAATTGTCCAATGCATGAGAATCCATTACATTTAATTCCACCATATTTAAGACAAGACTTTGAAAAAGAGTACGGGATTCGAATTGAAGGAAATCTCTCTCCATTAAATCGATTGCGACTGGAAGAAGAGTACAATGGACAGATAGAAGATGTAATTGTTGAGCGAATTTTCTTTTCAGAGGATCGTCGTGTTGGTATTGGTACATTCAGTCCTTCAGATCCAAAGTCACAAGACATCGCTGATTTAACTGGTTCCATTGATTTCTCAACAATTGCCACATATGGGTCAGAATCAGATCCACGTGCCTACCGTTTTGATGGAGAATTAAATAAAGCAAATAGAGGATTAATGGAATTCCAGGAAATGTTGAAATGTGATGAAAAATTTCTTTGGCATCTACTATCTTTAACCCAAGAAGGGAATTTTAAAGCAGGTAGATTTGCGTTGATTTCCGCTGATGAAATGATTGTTGCACACACGAATGAAACAGAATACCGTTCTTTTATCTCTAATAAGAAAAACGAAGCCCTCCATTCTCGAATGATTGTAATGCCAATCCCTTATAATTTAAAAGTAGATGAAGAAGAGCGAATTTATCGCAAAATGATTGAAGAAAGTGATATGAAAGATGTGCATATCGCACCACATACATTAAAAATCGCAGCAATGTTCACAATTTTAACGAGATTAAAAGAATCGAAGCAAAATAATATTAGTTTGTTAAAGAAAATGTATTTGTATAATGACCAAGATGTGGAAGGTTTTAGTGAACAAGATGTACTTGCATTGAAGAAAGAATATGCTGATGAAGGAATGTCTGGAATTGATCCAAGGTATGTCATTAATCGAATTTCTTCCACGATAATACGTAAAGAAATGCAAGCAATTAATGCATTAGATGTGTTACGTTCCTTAAAAGACGGGTTAGATGATCATCCTTCTATTACAAAAGAACAGAAAGAAGACTATTTAGAATTTATTTCAGTGGCTAGAAAAGAATACGATGAATTGGCTAAGAAAGAAGTACAAAAAGCATTTGTCTATTCATACGAAGAATCTGCAAAAACATTGATGAATAATTATTTAGACAATGTAGAAGCATTTTGCAATAAAACAAAGTTAGAAGATCCCTTAACAGGGGAAGAAATGCAACCAGATGAGAAGCTAATGCGCTCTATAGAAGAACAAATTGGTATATCTGAAAATGCAAAGAAACCATTTAGAGAAGAAATATTAATTCGAATTTCCGCATATGCCCGCAAAGGGAAAAAGTTCGACTATCAATCACACGAACGTTTACGTGAAGCAATACAGAAGAAACTTTTTGCGGATTTGAAGGATATTGTTAAAATTACAACATCAACGAAAACACCTGATGAACAGCAATTGAAGAAAATGAATGAAGTTGTCGCGACATTAATAGATGAGTATAATTACAATTCGCAATCAGCGAATGATTTATTGAGATATGTAGGTAGTTTGCTAAATAGATGATTTTCGTATCACTTCTACTATTTAAAATGTAGAAGTGATACTCTTTTTTAATTTATTTCCATATTCATCCTTGTGAATACAATCACATGATGAAGAACGTTTTGTATGTTTTAACGAAGGAATTGTTTGTTTTATAAAGCGTTTTCTTTACAGGTAGATTATTTACAAAAAAGTATCAAATATTCCTTACTTTTATGTTGTTTCCCATAGTAAAATGAGTTATATTTAAGGAAGTAATGGTAATCCATTACGATATTGGATGGGAGTAAAGTATGTAGAAGAAAGTGACTTCTAATGGGGGTATATAAAGTGACACAGCAGGGATCCAGTGAAAAATTCTGGAAAAAATTTTATGGTCCCAATATGGGATATTTAGAAGAACAATATGAACTTTACTTAAATGATAGGAATGCTGTTGATCAAACACTACAAGAGATGTTCGATCAATACGGAGCTCCTAAAATGTCAAGTCATGATGTGAATGAGGTCGTTACTCAAAGTGGACTTTCGTCGTCTATAAGTGCAAAACAACTTACCTCAGCAATCAAACTTGTTGAGGCTATTAGACGTTATGGTCACTTAAAAGCAACGATTTATCCAGTCGATACTGGCAAATCAGGTGACACGACTTTAGTAGATCCTGCACATTACGGATTAACAAAAGATATTTTGGAAGCGATTCCGTCAGATTGGATTTGGGAGCGCTCCGTCAAAGGTATCGATACAGCACAAGATGTTGTGGAATATTTGATGCAACAATATGCTGGAACGATATCATTTGAATATGATCACGTAAACGATGATGAAGAAAGAAATTGGTTCCAGAACAGCATTGAATCTGGAGAGTATCGATTTAATTTTACTGATAATGAAAAACGTCAGTTGTTAGGTCAAATTGTAGATGTGGAAGGATTTGAGAATTTCCTTGCCAAAACATTTGTCGCACAAAAGCGTTTCTCTATTGAAGGCTTGGAAATGATGGTACCAATTCTTGATCGAATTGTACAAAAATCATTTTATGACGAAACAGAGGAAATTCTGATGGGAATGGCACACCGTGGTCGACTTAGTGTGTTAACACATATATTAGGAAAGCCATTTGATAAGTTATTCTCGGAATTTCATCCATCTGCAGATATTGAACTTGTACCAACATCACCAGGATCACGTGCAATCACATATGGTTGGACAGGTGACGTGAAATATCATTTCGGTGCAAAACGTCAATTAGGTGAAGAAAAACCATCACCAACAAAAATTACTTTAGCGCACAATCCTTCACACTTGGAGTTTGTTAATCCCGTAGTGGAAGGTTTTACAAGAGCAGCACAAGATTCTCGTTTCCAACAAGGTAAAGTACAGCAAAACACGAAGAAGGCATTTAGCATTTTAATACATGGAGATGCAGCTTTTATCGGAGAAGGCGTCGTTGCAGAGACGTTTAACTTAAGTGCGTTACCTGGATATAGTACAGGGGGATCACTACATATTATTGCAAATAACTTAGTAGGATTTACTACAGGGCAAGAACAAGGACGTTCTACTAGATATGCGAGTGATTTAGCAAAAGGATTTGAAGTGCCGATTATTCATGTGAATGCAGATGATCCAGAAGCTTGTATTTCTGCTGCAGTGCTTGCATATGATTACCGTAGTAAATTTAAAAAGGATATTTTAATCGATTTAGTTGGTTACCGCAGATATGGTCATAATGAAATGGATGAACCGAGAGCGACGCAACCACGTCTATATAAGGCGATTGATAATCATCCGACATGTGCACAAGTATATGCAAAACGACTACAAGATCAAGGGGTCATTCAAGAAAATACGTTAGAGGAAATGAACGAAGCTGTTTTTAATAAATTACAAGGTATATATGATGAAATGATAGAAAACGTAAACGAAAATCCGGAAGCATTGCCGATTCCACAAGCACTTCAACAAGGTTTAAGTGAAATTGAGACGGCTGTTTCAAAGGATACGTTACTTACTTTAAATAGAGACATGTTAAGACGTCCTGAGGGATTCCAAGCATTCAAGAAATTAGAAAAAATATTACAAAAACGCCATCGAAGTTTCGAATCAGACTTGAAAGCGGATTGGGCTGTTGGAGAAGCATTAGCTTTTGCATCTATATTAAATGACGGTATTCCAATTCGCTTAACAGGTCAAGATTCAGAGCGTGGAACATTTGCACATAGACACTTAATGTTACATGACGTGGAGACAAACGAAACTTACTGTTCATTACACGGATTACAAAATACAAATGTTACTTTTGATGTGCATAACAGTCCACTATCAGAAGCAGCTGTGTTAGGTTTTGAGTATGGATATAGCGTGAAAGCTCCAAAAACATTAGTTATTTGGGAAGCACAATTCGGTGATTTCGCTAATGCGGCACAAGTTATTTTTGATCAATTTATTTCGTCAAGTCGTGCGAAATGGGATGAAAGGTCAAATATGGTAATTTTATTACCACATGGTTATGAAGGGCAAGGACCTGAGCATTCAAGTGGACGTGTGGAACGTTTCTTAACGATGGCAGCAGAAAATAACTGGATTGTTGCGAATGTTACATCAAGTGCACAATTATTCCACTTATTAAGAAGACAAGCGGCACTAGTTGATAGTGAGGCATCAAGGCCGTTAATTGTGATGACCCCAAAAAGCTTGTTAAGAAGTCCAAGAGTTGTCTCGAAAATAGAAGAATTCACATCAGGAAAATTTAAACCGTTGATGCCACAACCAGGATTAGAGTGGACTTCTACAAATGCGACTCGTTTAATCGTAGGGACAGGTAAAGTAATGGTAGATATCGAAGAAAAAATGGGTGAAGACATGGAAGCATATAAAAATATCCATGTATTAAGATTAGAGCAAATTTATCCATTCCCTGAAAAGAAATTACAAGAAATAATTGACGCTTGCCCGAATTTGAAAGAAGTCGTTTGGGTACAAGAAGAACCACGTAATATGGGTTGCTGGAATTTTGTAAAAGAATTATTGTTCCGAATTGTTAAAGATAGATCAATTGAATTACAATATGTTGGCCGATGTGAACGCTCATCACCATCCGTAGGTGACCCACATATCCATAAAGCGGAGCAAAGACGCCTAGTAAAACAAGCATTAGAGCTGTCTGAAGGAGGAGAATCCAAATGAAGGAAATTAAGGTCCCGGAATTAGCAGAATCAATTACGGAAGGTACCATTGCGGAATGGTTAGTGAGTGAAGGGGATACAATTGAAAAAGGCGCACCAATTTGTGAACTTGAAACAGATAAAGTAAATGTAGAGGTAAATGCAGATTATACAGGTGTAGTTGTAGAATTAGTTCGACAAACAGGTGATGATGTAGAAGTTGGCGAAGTAATTGCTAAAATTGATGAAAATGGAGAAGTTTCATCAGATAGTAGTGATGCACAGTCAATTACGAAAGAGGTATCAAAAGAGAAAGAAGAAAAAGCAGAAGATAAAACTACTTCTGATTCCACAGATAAAGAAAATAAAGTGATTGCTTCACCTGCAGCTAGAAAGCGTGCACGTGAATTAGGAATTGATTTAAAGCAAGTTGTTACAAATGATCCATTAGGAAGAATTAGACCAGAAGATGTGGAAAAATTATCAAATGCATTGAAAGAAGAAAAACCAAAGCAAGAGCAAAAAACATCAAGCAATTCTAACTCTGCTGAAAAAGAGCAAGAATTTGAAAAACCAGTTGAACGTGTAAAAATGACAAGACGTCGCCAAACAATCGCAAATCGACTTGTAGAAGCACAACATACTGCAGCGATGTTAACAACTTTTAATGAAGTTGATATGAGTGCAGTGATGAAGCTTAGAAGTGAAAGAAAAGATAAGTTTCTTGAGAAGCACGGTGTGAAGTTAGGTTTTATGTCATTCTTTACAAAAGCGGTAGTCGGTGCATTAAAAGAGTTTCCGTATATTAATGCAGAGATTCAAGACAATGAGATTATTTTGAAAAAATTCTATGACATTGGTATTGCTGTCTCGACAGATGATGGATTAGTAGTTCCAGTTGTACGTGATGCGGACAGACTAGATTTTGCAGGTATTGAATCTGAAATAACGAATCTAGGTAAGAAAGCACGCAATAAAGAATTGCAGTTAGCAGATTTACAAGGTGGGTCATTCACCATTACAAATGGAGGTATTTTTGGTTCTTTATTATCGACACCAATTTTAAATACTCCACAAGTTGGAATTTTAGGTATGCACACAATTCAGAAGCGTGCGATAGTGATGCCGGATGATTCGATTGAGGTTCGACCAATGATGAATATTGCATTATCCTATGATCACCGTATTGTAGACGGAAAAGACGCAGTACAATTCCTTGTTCGAGTCAAACAATTGTTAGAAGACCCGTATGATTTATTATTAGAAGGTTAATAAGACAGCGACTAGCAGGTATATTGCTAGTCGCTATTTTTTGTGTTCACCAGTCTCTACGTTTCTAAACGGGCGTTTTCGCTTTTGATTCATCCAGCTACAACGCCCAGAAACTAGGAGACTTCACAAATCAACAATCAATAAGTCATCATCGGTTCGCAAGCTCACCGTGATTCCTTTATTTCAGTTGATTTGTTCCAGTCTCTACGTTTCTAAACGGGCGTTTCCGCTTTTGATAATTATTTTAATTTTTTTGGTTGTTTACTTAATCTTTCTTAGGGTTCTTGCATAGAATAAAATAATACAAGCAGAGGAGGGTTTTGGGATGACTGATTTTAATTTTGTGATTGCTGAAGAAG